>JAHISH010000127.1 GCA_018818365.1 Candidatus Omnitrophota bacterium
AGAGAGGCAGCGGCTTAATGTTTTTCGCATGAAGCTTCTAGGCGCGGAAGTCATTCCTGTGAAAAGCGGCTCCCGCACCTTAAAAGACGCCATGACCGAGGCGTTACGGGATTGGGTGACGAATGTCAGAAATACTCATTATATAATCGGCAGTGTTGCCGGCCCGCATCCGTATCCTATGATGGTCAGGGATTTTCAGGCAGTAATCGGCAAAGAGGCGCGCAGGCAGATTCTGGCGCAAGAGAAGAGGCTTCCTGATTATCTGGTCGCTTGTGTCGGCGGAGGAAGTAATGCGATGGGATTATTCCATCCTTTCTTGAAGGACAAGAAGGTTAAATTTATCGGGGTAGAAGCGGCGGGATTAGGATTAAAGAGCGGAAAGCATTCCGCAACTTTAGTGGCCGGGCGGCCCGGAGTCTTGCATGGTTCCAAATCCGATCTCTTAGAAGATGCCTTTGGTCAAGTAAAGATCGCCCACTCCATTGCCGCGGGGTTAGATTACCCCGGCGTAGGGCCGGAACATGCCTACTTTAAGAAGATCGGGCGGGCAGAGTATGTGGCGGTCAATGATCAACAGGCACTGCAGGGTTTTTGTCTGTTGGCCGAAGTCGAAGGGATTATTCCCGCGCTTGAGCCGGCGCACGCGATTTTTTATCTAACGCAACTTCAGCGCAAAGCGCGTAAAGATTCACTCGTGATTCTCTGCCTTTCGGGCAGAGGGGATAAGGATTCGCATACGGTTTCGGAAAAGTTGGGTTTATGAATACATGAATAGGATTGATGCGGCATTTAAAGAATTAAAAAGGACCAGGCGTAAGGGTTTTATCGCGTTTCTTACTGCGGGATATCCTTCTTTAGCGGCTACCGAGAAATTAGTACTCGCCCTTGCGCATGCAGGAGTAGATCTTATAGAGCTGGGGGTTCCTTTTTCCGACCCTATGGCTGACGGCCCGATTATTCAAGAGGCCTCGCAGGAAGCGTTACGTCGAGGAGTAACGCTGCAGAAGATTGTACGGTTAGTCGCTAGACTTCGTCGTAAAACAGATATCCCGTTGTGTCTTATGACCTACTATAATCCGGTCTTTTGTTTCCCGGAAGCACGGTTTATTAAAGACGCGTCTTGCGCCGGTGTTGATGGGATTATCATTCCTGATCTTCCTCCTGAAGAAGGAAGAGGCTTTATGCGTGCGGCAGCACTCAGCGGCCTTGCGGTTATTCCTTTTGTTTCCCCTACGACTTCATTACGGCGCGCCAAGTTCATTGCCTCAGGTGCGCAAGGATTCATCTATTATGTTTCGCTTACCGGAGTCACCGGCCCGCGGCAATCTCTTCCTAAGGATTTAATTCAGAAAATACGCGTACTCAAAAAAATTACCTCTAAACCAATCTGTGTCGGTTTTGGGGTCTCTACTCTTGCGCAGGTACGACAGCTCCAAAACTTCGCTGAGGGAGTGATCGTAGGCAGCGCAATCGTTAAGAAGATAAAACAGTATCGTAAAGATGCGCGCTTGCCAGAACGAGTTGCAGGCTTTGTGAAAGGATTGACCGGTGTATAAAAAAACCGTCTTTGATAACGGATTGAAATTGGTTACCTATACGATGCCCCGCATGCAGTCTGTATCGATGGGGATTTGGATTAGCGTGGGAGGCAGATTCGAGTCCTCCCGGGATAAAGGGATCAGCCATTATTTGGAACACATGCTCTTTAAGGGGAGCAAAAAATACTCCTGCCGTTCTATTAAAGAGTCGATTGAAGGGGTGGGAGGAGTCTTAAACGGATTTACTTCAGAAGAACTTACCTGCTATTTTGTGAAGATTCCTGCGCGGCATATGATTTCTGCGCTTGATGTGTTGTCAGATATGGTTCTGCATCCCCGCGTGCCAGAGTCAGAGGCGCAAAAAGAACGGACCGTTATCTTAGAAGAGATTAAAATGTATAAAGATCTGCCCCAAAGCTATGTCTATGAGCTTTTGGATGAGCTTCTTTGGCCGGACCAGCCGCTGGGTGCGCCTATCATCGGAACTGAAGAATCAGTGCGCGCGCTGAATCGGGAAAAATTACTTTTTTTCAAAGAGAGCTTCTATACTGCGGCGAACATCGTAATTAGTGCTGCCGGGGCACTGGACGAAGCGCGATTGACGAAGCTGGTGAAAAGGAATTTTTCAGGATTGCCGGCGGCACAGAGAAATACGTTTCTCGCAGTACAAGAGGTGCAGAAACAGCCGCAATTGAAGGTTTTTCATAAAGAGACAGAGCAGAGTCATTTGGCTCTCGGATTTCACGGGGTTCCGCGCAATCACTCCTTACGGCACGCTATCGGTATACTTCATGTAATCTTAGGGGGCAATATGTCCAGCCGGCTTTTTGATCAAATCCGGGAAAAACGGGGGCTTGCCTACGAGATAGGGACACAGATAAAGTGTTTTCATGATACCGGCACTTTCCTGGTTCATGCCGGGATGGATAATCTCAAAGTCGCCGGTACTATTTCCCTTATTTTGGAAGAATTATCTAAGGCGAAGAAGAATCTGGTAACGGAAGATGAATTCAAGAGGGGAAGAGACTTTTATCTTGGGCAATTACTCTTGGCGCTAGAGGATACACTTGATCATATGCTTTGGATTGGAGAATCAACCTCTACCTTGGATATGGTCTATTCTTTGGAGTCGATAACCAAGAAGGTAACCGCAGTAACGCGGGAAGATATCCGCCGTGCCGCACAGATGCTTTTTACCGACTGTCGGCTCAATGGCGCGCTTATCGGCCCTCTTGAAACGCAGGAAGATTCTCTGCGCAAAAATCTCCATTTCTAGGAAAGAAATCCTATGTCAGTAGTATT
Organism: Candidatus Omnitrophota bacterium; assembly: GCA_018818365.1. Taxonomy (GTDB): domain Bacteria; phylum Omnitrophota; class Gorgyraeia; order Gygaellales; family Profunditerraquicolaceae; genus JAHISH01. The sequence continues at coordinate 2,841 of JAHISH010000127.1, forward strand.
GCTTCTTGTATTATTAACAGCCCTTGCGCTTTTTTCCTTCTTTTTCTCCGCTTCGGAGACGGCAGTCATTGGATTAAGTAAGCTCCGTCTTCGGAATATGGTCAAACAGGGAATAAAACGCGCACCGAGCGTTCAGCGTTTGGTCAACAACCTTGATAGGTTTATCGCCGCAATCTTAATCGGCAATGACTTCGTCAATATCGCCATATCCGCAATAATTACCGCCATATTTGTGCATTTGTTGGGCTATCATTGGGGAGTTGCGGCAGCCACGGTAATCTCATCACTCTTTGTCCTGATTGCCTGTGAGATTACCCCCAAGATCCTCTCGACCAAACATACGGAGAAGGTTGCGTTGATTACTTCTCCGATTATGGAGTTTTTTCTGGTGCTCTTTCATCCGCTGATTCTATTTTTTACGTTCAGCTGTAACCTTATCTTAAGGCTCTTCCGGGTGGGGCCGACGAAACGCTCTCCTTTGATTACGGAAGAGGAGATTCGCCTTATGATTGAGGTGGGGAAAGAAGAAGGGGTCTTAAGCGACGAAGAGCGTAAGATGCTCCACCGTATCTTCGAATTCGGGGATACCCGCTTAGCTGAAGTGATGATTCCTAAGGAGAAGATGGTTGCGGTAGATGTCCGCACTACTTCAGACGACTTATTGGATATATTCGCGGAAAGGGGGCATGCCCGGCTTCCGGTCTATGAAGGTTCCGTTGAGAATATCGTGGGGATCGCGTATGCCCGCGACCTGCTGTATATCTTGCGTGATAAAGGGCTTTTTGTGCTTCAAGATATCCTGCATGTCCCTTATTTTGTGCCTGCGACGATGCGGGTAAATGAGCTCTTACGCAGGTTTCAGACCGACAAGATCCAGATTGCGATCGTGGTTGATGCCCAGAAGAAGGTCTTGGGGTTAGCTACCCTGGAGGATCTTATTGAAGAGATAGTGGGTGAGATTGAAGAAGATAAGCACAACCACCACAATCACCAGTAAGAATGTGCTCCCTGCATACCTGCGTGAAAGGTGGTTTGGTTTTGTTTTAAGCAGGGTGTTTGCAGGACGAGCGGGCAAGGATCACCCTCTATTGGAAACCGGTGAGAGCGAGTCCGAAACCCGAGCGAATCCTGCCTCGCAGGGGCAGGCAAGCGTCCATGCGAGAAACAAGACAAGACACCTAAAGTGTGCCGATAGTATGGAAATACTACAATCACCAGTAAAAATCTGTTGCATTTAGCGGTATTTGCGATATAGTACTAGTATCTTGAAACAGCCAATGGATGAAAAAAGGAGGAATACAAATGGCGGAAAAAGGTTATTGCGTAAAGTGCAAAGGTTCCAAAGAGATGAAGGATGAGCAGAAAGTGACCATGAAGAACCAACGCTTGGCCATGAAAGGGAAGTGTCCTGATTGCGGTACGGGCATGTACAAGATCTTAGGGAAGAAATAAGGAGGATTCACCCATAGACCCTAAAGAAATTGCCCTGCGCGCAGCGGGAGTTGCAAAGTCAAAGAAGGCGCAGAAGGTTTTGGTGCTCGATATACGCAATATCTCCAGCTTCTGCGATTATTTTGTGATTGCAAGCGGAACTTCGCTTCGTCAGGTTAATGCCATTGCGTTTGGGATTGAAGAAGAACTCGGGAAGGAAGGTCGCAAGCCTCTCTCTAAGATTGATTCTCAGGATGAATCCGGTTGGGTGGTCGTAGATTTTATATCGGTAGTCATACACATCTTCCATAAACCGGTACGAGAGTTCTATTCTTTAGAGCGACTTTGGAGTGATGCCAAGAAGGTGCGGATTCCCAAGAACGCATAATAGATATATAGGGTACAAGGAAAGCTGCCCGCTTGCGCTTCAAGCGGGCGCTTTTACTTTCGCGGCCTAGAGATGCGCTCCTCTATAGGGTGCGTCTGGCTGCCGACAGGCAGGGATGGGGACTGGCCGTTTCAGCAGTTCTGCTTCCAAGAACCCTCGGATTTTAGTCTCAAGGAGCCTAATTTTCCATGAATGAGAATATATCGGAGTTATTGGTTTGTCTTATTCGCGAAAGCCTTTCAAAATTAGGCTATGCGCAGGTGGGTGATTTTTATCTTGATCTGCCTACGGATAGCCGGTTTGGGGATCTCTCGACCAATATCGCCTTACAGCTGAGTAAGCGCGCGAAAGTCAACCCTCGCCAGCTTGCCTCTGACCTGGTAAAGGCCATGCAGCCTTCTTTAGAGAAAGAGCCGTTACGATCTTTGATCAGCCAGGTCAAGATCGAAGGAGCGGGTTTCATTAATCTCTATTTTACCGGCCACTATTTTTATACGCAGCTCAAAGAAGTCCTTGCGCAAGGCAAAGATACCTTCAAGTCTGATTTCGGCAAAGGCAAGAAGGTCCTTCTTGAATTTGTCAGTGCCAATCCTACGGGGCCTCTTTCGGTTGCCCACGCGCGTCAGGGAGCAGTGGGAGACTCGTTAGCCAATATTATGGTCTTCCTGGGGTTTGAGGTCTCCCGCGAATATTATCTGAATGATGAGGGTAATCAGATCAATATCCTGGGTAATTCCGTTTCCCTGCGGCTTAAGGAGTTAGAGGGGCAGCGCATAGAGTTCCCGGAGAACCATTATCAGGGGGAGTATATTTATGATATCGCCCGCCGGTTGCAAGCCCAGAAGCAGAAGGACTGCGACATCGGCGAGTATGCGGGAAATTTTATCCTGGCAATCATCAAGCAGGAGCTAACTGATTTTGGCATTTCTTTTGATTGTTGGTATTCGCAAAAAGAGCTTCGCCTGCGGGGAGATATTGAGCGTGTGTTGGAGGAATTAAAGGCGCGTGGTTTTGTCTATGCGCAGGAGGGAGCAACCTGGTTTAAGTCAACTAATTTTTCCGATGACAAAGATAGGGTGCTCATCAAGAGCGACGGTTCTTACACGTATCTTGCCCCGGATATTGCGTATCATAAGACTAAATTTGAGAGGGGTTTCACCTGGCTGATTAACCTGTGGGGCCCTGACCACCATGGATATATCGGGAGGTTAAAAGCTTCGGTTCAGGCGTTAGGGTATCCCGAAGATTCGCTTGCCGTAATAATCGTACAGCTTGCTTCGATTTACCGGGAAGGCAAAGTCATTGAGATGTCCACGCGAAAGGGGCAATATATTACCTTGCGCGAAGTCCTTGATGAGGTAGGCAAAGATGCCGCACGATTTTTCTTTCTCATGCGCCGTACCTCCAGCCATCTTGATTTTGACCTGGAAGTGGCCAAGAAACAGAATGCGGAGAATCCGGTCTATTATGTGCAGTATG
>JAHISH010000128.1 GCA_018818365.1 Candidatus Omnitrophota bacterium
AGATTACGCTTATGGATGGATCATTTCATGAAGTTGATTCTTCAGAGATGGCATTTAAGATGGCGGGTTCAATCGCTTTTAACGATGGCCTTAAAAAAGCAGGCGCTATTTTGCTGGAGCCGATTATGGATATCGAAGTAGTGGTTCCGGAAGAGTATATGGGCAGTGTCATCGGTGATTTGAATTCTCGTCGGGGAAAGATTGTTTCCTTAACCACGCGGGCCAATGTGCGCGTTATCAGATCATACATTCCTTTGGCAGAGATCTTTAATTACGCGACGGCATTAAGATCCTTGACACAAGGGCGCGCTTCATATACAATGGAACCTTCGTTTTACTTAGAAGTGCCTTCTCATATAGCGGAGAGAATTATGGCAGGTTATTCTACGTCAGGGGCACGCAGATAAAATTGGTATAAACAAAGGAGGAACGCATGGCTAAAGAAAAATTTGTAAGAACAAAGCCTCACGTGAATATCGGAACCATCGGTCATATTGACCATGGGAAAACAACCCTTACCGCAGCGATCACGACTGTGTTATCAAAATTAGGCAAGGCAACGGCGCGCGAATATGCGGATATTGCGAAGGGTGGTACCGTACGAGACGAAACTAAAGTCGTTACTATTTCAGTCGCGCACGTTGAATATGAATCAGATACACGCCATTATGCCCACATCGATTGCCCGGGTCATGCGGATTACATCAAGAACATGATCACTGGTGCCGCACAGATGGACGGAGCTATACTCGTGGTCTCCGCGGCTGACGGTCCGATGCCTCAGACCAGAGAACATATCCTTCTTGCACGACAGGTAAATGTGCCGTCAATGGTAGTATTTTTAAATAAAATTGATACCGTTTCTGATAAAGAACTCATTGATTTAGTGGAAATGGAGGTAAGGGATCTTCTGACCAAATACGGCTATCCGGGAGATAAGACTCCTATCATAAAGGGGAGCGCGACAAAAGCCATTCAGGCAGCGGGCGATCCCAATAGCGAAGATTGTAAGCCTATTCTTGACTTGATTAAGGCCGCCGATGAGTTCATTCCAATTCCCACCCGTGATTTAGACAAACCATTCCTTATGGCACTAGAGGACGTGTTTAGTATCGAAGGAAGAGGTACGGTGGGAACCGGTAGGATCGAACGCGGGAAGGTGAAACTCAGCGAAGAGGTTGAGATCGTAGGGTTACGACCAGAGGTTAAGAAGACGGTCGTTACCGGTATTGAGATGTTCCGTAAACTGCTTGACGAAGGTCAGGCAGGAGATAACGTGGGGTTATTGCTGCGTGGCGTGGATAAGACAGAAATCGAAAGAGGCATGGTCATTGCCGCACCTAAGACTATTACCCCCCACACAAAGTTCAAAGCGCAAGTGTATATCCTATCGAAAGAAGAGGGAGGAAGGCATACTCCATTCTTTAAAGGATACCGGCCCCAGTTTTATTTCCGTACCACGGATGTGACTGGCTCGGTGATAGTTCTTCCTCAAGGGGTAGAGATGGTAATGCCTGGGGATAATGTCGAGGTCGAGGTCGAGTTAATTACTCCTATCGCGATGGAAAAGGAATCGCGATTTGCCATCCGCGAAGGCGGACATACAGTAGGTGCAGGCGTAGTGACTGAAGTTATCGCCTAGAGAATTAATTACTCATGCAGAAAATTCGAATAAAACTGAAAGCATACGATCATCGTCTGTTAGATCAGGCGGTACGGGAGATTGTGGATACCGTCAAGCGAACGGGGGCGCGTATTTCCGGACCGGTGCCTCTTCCTATAAAACGGGAGATTTATACGGTGCTACGTTCACCTGTAATCGATAAGAAGTCAAGAGAACAGTTTGATCTCTCCACGCATAAACGCCTGATTGATATTTATGATCCTACCGCAAAGACGATTGATTCATTGAGAAAATTGACTCTCCCTGCGGGAGTGTTTGTAGAAATAAAATAATAGTGCGCTTGGTTCTTTAGAGTTACTGCTACAGAAGAACTAATGCAAAATGGTAGCTATGATTGGAATATTAGGTAAAAAACTGGGAATGACGCAAGTTTTTCGTGATGACGGGTCGATGATTGGAGTAACGGTCATTGAAGCCGGACCGTGTCCTATCCTTGCGGTTAAAGTTAAGAACATTCAGGTTGCATTCGACATTGTAGACGATAAACGATTACGTAAGCCTAACTTAGGACTCTTTAAAAAAGTTAACGTTACTGCGAGAAAGTATGTACGTGAATTGCGCCGTGACCCGGCAAAGGAATACAAGGTGGGTGAGGAACTTAAAGCGGACCTTTTTAAACCGGGTGATTTTGTGGATATAACTGGTATTTCGATAGGTAAGGGGTTTCAAGGAGGTATGAAGCGCTGGCATTGGATGGGCGGTCCTGAGAGCCATGGTTCCACATCGCA
>JAHISH010000129.1 GCA_018818365.1 Candidatus Omnitrophota bacterium
TCTATTTCTTTGCGCAAGACCAGCACCATATCCCGGGAGGCCTGCGTTAATGCCGCGCGCGTGCTGGTTTCTTCTCTTTGGTTTTGAAGCACGGCCTCTTCTTTTAACTTCTTCGCTTCTATCCTGGCCTTCGCAAGAATGGCTTGTGCTTCATTTTCCGCATGGGCCTTGATCTCTGCGGCTTTCTCCTGCGCGACTTCAATGCCTTCCTGTTGGATTTTTTCTATTAGAGACTTGATATTCTCTTCCATGGCGATTCTCCTTTACTGCGATCGAGAATTCAGAGGACCTTAAGGCGTGCGCGTGTTAAGAGAACAGGCCCTTTACTATTGAAAGAGGATCTTTTGCGTGAAGAATGGGCCTGCCGATAACCAAAAAATTGCTGCCCGCGGCGACGGCCTCCTGAACGGTAGCAGTTCTCTTTTGGTCATGCGATGCGCCTTCTGCGGGACGTATGCCGGGGGTCACGATGACAAAATCTTTCTTTATTTCCTTGCGTAAAAGTCCGGCCTCGCGCGCGGAACATACCACGCCGTCTAACCCGCACTCAATGCCGATCTTGGCCAGAGTCAGCACATCACTTGATTGCGCCTCCTTGCTGGTCAATACCGTTACCCCGATAAGCAAGGGTTTCTTTACGCGGCGCCGATGGGCCTCATCTTCTGCGGCATCCTTGGCTGCCTTAATCATCTCTTCATCGCCCAAGATATGAAGCGTGCACATCATGGCTTCCAAACGCACGGCGCTTCGCACGGCATTGGCAACCGTGTGGGGGATATCGAAAAACTTTAAATCCAAAAAGACTTCCCCGCCCTTTTTGCGAATTAACTTAACCACTTCGGGGCCATACGAAGTAAAAAGATGGATACCTACTTTAAAGATCTTTATCGCAGGATACAAGAGATCGACAAAACGCCGGGCGTCTTCCAGGGTCTCAACATCCAAAGCAAGGATCGCCTGCGGGGTTCGGGAGCCAAAATTGAGCGTTTTGGTCATAATAAGAGTGCCCCTACGAGAGAATGCACATCTTTGATCTTATATCGTAACAGGTACGCCTGCAATCCTTCAACAATACGCTGGCTTATCGCAGGATCAACAAAATTAGCCGTACCGATACTGACCGCGGTCGCCCCTGCGATAATAAACTCCAATGCACTTTGAGTGTCTATTATACCACCCATTCCGATAATAGGAATTCTTATTTTCTGATACGTCTCCCAGACCATGCGTACGGCCATCGGCCGTATCGCCGGACCGCTTAAGCCGCCGGTGGTTACCGCAAGCGCGGCCCGCCGCTTCTCCACGTCAATGCACATTCCGCTTAAGGTATTGACCAGCGCGATCGCATCCGTCCCCGCATCCTCTGCGGCCAGCGCGATATCGGTAATGTCAGTGACGTTCGGCGAGAGTTTGGTAATTAAGGTCTTCGTAGTTACCCGGCGCACCTTTTTGACTAACGAATGCGTTGCGTGCGCATCCTGGGCAATCAATGAGCTGCAGGCTGCAGGCTGCACGCCGCAAGCTTTTGCTTGAAGCCTGGAACCTGAAGCCTGTGGCCTGATATTCGGGCAGGAAATATTCAATTCGATCGCCCCCACCTCCCGGAGCGCATCGATTCTCTGGGCCAACTCTACAAATTCAGCCGGGTCTTCTTCGGAGGCAATGCTCATTACAAGCGGCACTCCCAGTCTCTTAAAGAAGGAAAGTTTCTCTTTTACAAAGACTTCTATGCCGGGATTCTCTAACCCGATAGAATTTAGCATCCCCGAAGGCGTTTCACAGGTGCGGGGCGGCGGATTGCCTTGCCGTGGACGCAGGGTAAGCGTCTTGGTGACGATGGCGCCGAGTTTCTTTAAATTAAGAAAACCCCTGAATTCCTCGGCATACCCAAAGGTACCCGAGGCAACCACAACCGGATTTTTGAGTACAAGTTTTCCAATACGTACGGATAGATTTCTTTTCACTTATTTCCCCGTGATCATCTTTAAAGAAACCGCCAATAAAAATACCCCAAAGAGTTTTTTAAGAAGCGTTTCAGGAAAATGCTGTACTATATGCGCCCCCACCAACCCTCCGATAAAGAACCCCGCGCAGATAAACCCCGCCATCCCCAACTTAACATTCCCGCTATAGTAGTAACGAAGCGCAGCCAAAAGCCCTATAGGCGGAATCATCGCGGCAAGAGAAGTACCTTGGGCTTGATGCTGTGTCAGGCCGAAAAAATATACCATCGCAGGGATCAATATCGAGCCTCCGCCAATACCGAACATCCCGCCGAATACTCCGGCGACTAACCCTAACCCGACATACCACATCTGATTCATCTGGTGCCTCCTTAAAAACTTGGCTCAATGCAAAAAATCTTATACTTCTTAGAATCCTTAAGCCCTCCCTTGATAAAACTTAAATTGGTCAAGTACTTCATCTTCCCCCACGTCCAGAATGCGCTTTTGGGCTCCATATCAAAATTCCACTTCACATATTGGTACGCAAAATGTAAGGTACACAAAAGTAACGCGACGGTCGCAATTTTAATCGCCCACCCTGCGATCAAAAGACTTGCCACTATTCCCAATAATGAGAGCAGCGCGCAAAGATGCAGCATATGAAAATTCCCTACATAGATAAAACCCCGGATCGGAAGCGCCAGAGTAAAAGAGGGGGCTTTCTTAAGGAACTGCAAGATGACCACGACGCCGTTTCTCTTGACATATTTATCGATCAATGGCAGATGCGCCTGGCCATAGGTAACCCATACTTTTAATAAGGCCTTTAAGTCGGCCCGATGCATGTGATCAACTTTGGCTTTGGGGGCAAAATAAAACTTCCATCCCCGGCTACGATGTTGGTAACTTAAATCCATATCCTCTCCCGTGGGCCTATCCCAAAACTTGGCATTGATCTCTTTCATTGCGCTGCGACGGTAGGCGACATTGCAGGTGCCGAAGAAATATGCCTTATGTCCACCGATATCGATAGGATTCGGCTCTTTGGAAAAGTCGGGAAAATACCCCTCCTGGATAAAACCATAACGCGGAGAGACCATATTGAAACGGAAGTGCTGACACCAGGCCTCTACCATATTATTCGGGTCAACTTTTAGCGTATACACCTCTCCTCCCACCGCGGCGATCTTGGGGTCGCGCTGAAAATGCCGAAGCATCTCACTAATCCAATTCTTATCCGGCGCGCAATCGGCATCGGTAAAAAAAAGGAATTCCCCCTTGACCACTTCCAGGGCTTTGTTGCGGGCGTACCCGGGAGAAGGCGAATTGGCAATCGCAACTAATTGTATGAATGGATATTTCTCCTGCCACTTTTTTATAATTTCTATAGTCTTATCGGTGGATCCTCCGTCGGCAATAACCCACTCCCAAGAATCACGAGGATAGTCGACCGCAAGAAGGTATTCGAATGTTTTTTCGATGGTACGCTCAAAATTCTTCACCGGGATGATGATGGACACAAGCGGCATCTGCGACATCATGGCCCTCCTTTTCTAAAACTCTTTTCCCATACAATTTCTTCTGCGTTAAACACCGGACCTTCCTTACAGACCCTCTGATACCCTGTGCGGGTCTTAACTACACAACCAAGACATGCGCCGATTCCGCAAGACATATGCTCTTCCAGGGAAAGTTGTGCGCTGATATGGTATACACTGGCAAGCCTACTGATCTCCCGCAACATCGGGCGTGGGCCGCAGGCGTATATCGGGATACGGGATTCGGGGGACGGGATTCGGGATACGGGATTCGGGGGACGTAACATCCTTTCTAACAATTCCGTTACTTTTCCTTTGAACCCTCGAGAGCCATCATCGGTGGCGATCTCGACCCGGCATCCACATGACTTAAATTCATTTTCGCATAAAATCTGTTCTTTGGTGCGACCGCCGATCAATACCCGCGCGTGAAGCGCGTGTCTTTTCCTTGGGCCTTGCCCGAGGGTCTCTGCCAAAAAGAACAAAGGAGCCACGCCCATTCCTCCTGCCACCAAAATGGGGTTACGGGTTACCGGATACAAGTTACGCAGGTCAAAGCCGTGACCCAGCGGCCCGATAATATCCAAGACGCCGCCTGATTTTTGCTGCGAAAGGATTTCTGAGCCCCTCCCGACAACCTCGTAGAGAATACGGATTTCTCCCTTTTTCTTATCCACGCCATGTATGCTCAATGGCCGGCGCAAAAGGGGATGGGTGCCGGAAGAAACTTTAATATTCAAGAACTGCCCTGGACGAGAATGCGAAGCAATCTGCCGCGACAAGAGGACAGAGCGAAAATAGCTCCCTTTAATGCGCGCATTCTCCAGTATCTTAGCGTTTAGTTGTCGTGCCATTGGTAAAAGTAGCGGTTCGTTTCCCTAAGTAAAATACAAAAAGAGCAAAGAGAATGATAATGACAAATGTCGCCGCTGATTCTTTGCAATATTCCCCTATGCCTTCATGAAGGATATCTTTCCACGATTCGATAATGAGCACTCCCAAGAGCACGGCAATACTTGTCCCCCCTTCTTTCTTAATCCACGCTCTTTTAAGGGGAAGATACACGGCAATATCAAGATTGAAGATCGTTGAGAATGAGGGGATAAGGCGCGGCACCTTCTTGCAATACCGGCGGTACTCTTGCCCAAAGGATGATAACAATTTCTTTTCTTCTCTAAAGATCAGGAAAATATAGCGCGCGAGAAAAACCCCAAAAAAGATGGAAGCGACCCACCAATTAAAAAGTACTAATATAATTCCTATGCCGATAAAAAGAATTCCCAAATACATGGGGTTACGCACCACTAAATAGGGCCCGCCCTGAATGAGGTGCGAGCCGTTCTTTGAATGATCGGCTTTATACCCCCTCGCCGCAGTCCTGATTATCTGGCCTAAGAGTATCGCGGCGATACCAAGTATCTCTGCGACCTCTTCCCATAGTCCGCCTCCGCTGCGACGCAAGAATAGCGTGGGAAACATCGCCAGAAGTATAAGGGCCAAGACAATAATGATCCCGTTGATCTTAAGACGTTTCTTCATGGAGCCTTTTGGCAGCGAGGACAAAAATAAGTCCCCCTGCCCCCTAATGATATTCTTTTGACCTTTGTCTTACATACCCTGCACGGCTTTCCTGCTCTTGCGTATACTTGATGGAAGTCGACATACCCGCCGGGGGTTCCGTCTAGTCGTACGTAATTATCCACCGAAGAACCCTGGTGAAGGATAGCCTCGCGTAAAGTAGCGACCATTTCCTTGAAAAGCACTCCCTTTTTCTTATCGGAAAGGGAGGCGGCACTTACGCCGGGATTAATCCTGGCGCGGAATAATGCCTCTGCAGCGTAAAGATTCCCGATACCGCAGATAAAGCGCTGGTCCATTAACAGCGGCTTAATTTTCGTCTTCTTCCTCGCAAGCATTTCTTTGAATTGCGCTGGGTTCATCGCAAACGGTTCGGGGCCTAATCCTTTAATAAACGCAACCTGCCGCCAGTCATCCACCAGGCGCAGTTCCCCAAAAAGCCGCTGGTCAAAATAATCAAGGCATGTGCCGTCGGAAAAGCAAAAACTCAGACGAGAGCCTTCTCTTCCCCCGGGATAGATCAATTGGCCGGTCATCTTCAAATGTATCGTTACGGCACGTCCATTGGAGAACTCTATGATCAAGACCTTGGCTTTACGAAGGATATTCTTGATGGTCGCGCCGGCTAAACCCTCTTTAAATTTCTTAAGAGAAGGCTGGCGCACCACCTTCGGATGGTGCACGCATATCTGGGTAATCTTTTTACCCAAGAGGTGCGCTTCTAATCCTCTTTTTATCGTCTCTACTTCCGGTAATTCCGGCATGACTCTTTACCCCGCGGTGGTAACCCATACTTCTCTCGAGCGCGGGCCGTCGCTCTCACAGAAATATACTCCCTGCCATCTGCCCAATGCAAGCTGTCCCTTCTCCACAATAATGCTCAACGATGCCCCGTAGAAAGAAGATTTAATATGGCTATCGGAATTACCTTCTCCATGCGCATACCCGGCATCTGCGGGCACAAGTGCATTCAATGCCGCAACCATATCCTGCCTTACGGAAAAATCTGCATTCTCGTTTATAGTAAGTCCCGCGGTCGTGTGCGGGCAGAAGACGACACAAATACCCCCTTCCGCCATAGACTTAGTTACCGCCTGTTGGATTTTCTCGGTGATATCGACAAGCTCAACGCGCTTACTTGTGTGTATTCTTATGCGCTCCATGTTTTTTAGACTTAGGTTTCTTATGATACTCCTGCAGAGACTTAACCTCTAAATTCTTCTTTACCAAGACTTCTATTCCGTTGACCGTAGCCTGCGCTCCGGAAATAGTCGTAGTGTACGGGATATTATAAAGGATTACATGCGAGCGGATCTTAATTTCATCCTGCCGGGGGATCCTTCCTGAGGGGGTATTAATGACCAATTGAATCTTACCATCCTTCATCAGGTCCAAGACATTGGGCCTTCCTTCGGCGATCTTATGAAGAATATTTACCTTTATATTGTTCTTCTCTAATGCGGCGGCGGTACCGGAGCTGGCTAAGATATTGAAGCCCAGATCAACAAGTTTCTTCGCGATAAATACGATCGAGCGCTTATCCCTATCCCGCACCGAAATAAAAACATTGCCTTTCGTAGGCAGCTTCTGGCCTGCGGCAATCTGGCTTTTAATATACGCGCGGGCAAAATCCTTATCAATCCCCATTACTTCCCCGGTAGATTTCATCTCCGGGCCCAGGATAATATCCACGCCGGGGAAACGATTAAACGGAAAGACCGATTCCTTCACTGCGACATGCGCTGGGATAATCTCCTGCACAAACCCTAAATCTTTAAGCTTCTTGCCGAGCATGATCTTGGTGGCCAATTTTGCCAACGGCACACCGATTACTTTAGAGACCAAAGGGACGGTTCTGGAGGCGCGCGGGTTTACTTCCAGCACATAGGCCTTATCGTCTTTAATCGCATACTGCACATTCATCAATCCCCGCACCTGTAATTCCTTTGCCATCTTGTAGGTAGCTTCGCGGACTTTCTGCAAAATCGCAGGAGAAAGCGTATAGGTCGGAAGTACCATTGCCGAATCTCCTGAGTGTATACCCGCCTCTTCAATATGCTCCATAATCCCCCCGATGACAAACGTCTCCCCGTCACCGATTAGGTCCACATCCGCCTCGATGGCATCCTCCAAGAACTTATCGATTAAGACCGGGTGCTCTCCGGAAACCTCCGCCGCTTCCCTAATAAAGCCTTCCAGGGTATGCTCATCATAGACGATCTCCATGGCCCTGCCCCCTAAGACATAGGAAGGGCGCACCAAGATCGGATATCCGATCTTACGCGCTACCTCTTTTGCCTCTTCATAGGTAAAAGCAGTGCCATTCTCAGGCTGCAATAA
>JAHISH010000130.1 GCA_018818365.1 Candidatus Omnitrophota bacterium
ATATTGCAGATAAATTTTTAGCGATGGGTTATGTTGCCGAAGCTCGTCAGAGATTTGAACGCGCAAATGAAGCTATGAAAGGTGCGCTCAAGTTATTCTATTATGCGCAAGAGGCGTCGGAAGAGGTGGTGGTAGGTAGAGATTCCTATTTATGGGTAGATATTATGCTGAATGCGGGCAGGAGTTATTTGGGATTAGTAGTCATCTATACCTGTAGTGATCGGTATGATAATGCGCATATTTATTGTGAAAAAGCTTTGGCAATCGCAGGGGATATCCTTCAATCCTTTCCCCAGAACAGGCCTGTTCGTATGTTCCTGGGTAAATTGCATATGGCACGTCAAAATACCTATGAAATAGAAGGCAAGGATGAAAAAGCTGAGTTAGAACACCGGCGTGCTGTCGCTATTAACCAACAACTCTTACTTGAGGAGAGTGGTTATTTTCCAGAATCCAGCAGTCCCATAGCCATAGGGACGGTTCTGAAACCGTTCGGGGACGGTTCTCAACCTGAAGCAGAAGTGTCCCCGGGTTTCAGCATACAGAGTTCATCTCCGGTTCCGACTTTTGAAATAGATGAGTTGTTTGAAACAGAACGCATTCTTCAGTCTCCAGGAAACGCATCTTTACTTTCCTTGGGGAAGCAGGCAGGGTTATCTGCGTTACAATGGCAGGAGTTACGTACAAAATATAATGGTCAAATTCAGGCAGGACATATAGATAATAAGCATTGTGGAATTACAGATGATGGGCAGATTTACGTGATACGTTCCGGAATGAATCAGGCTGTCCTCTCCGATAGAGGGGCATTATATTGCAATTATGTTCTGATTTGGACTCCGGAGCTGGCACGAAAAGGCGCGCTTATTCATACCTACGTTAATGCATGGGAGGATGCTGTTGAGATATTGCAAGAGGCATGCCAAATGATAAGTCTATTTGATATCTCTTCTCAGAGGATTCTTAGCCAGCAGGTATATGCAATTATACTTCGGGCCGAAGATGCACAGTTGAATCCGGATGACCAACGGCTTTGTGCAGCAACAGAGCAAGCGTTTACGACTGCAAGTATGGATTTAAAGTTGAAGTTGTTGCCCACCGATGCCCATGTTGCTTGGTATAAGAATATAGTCAGATTGCTTGTCGATGAAGGATTGATGTTAGCGATTGCAAGAGATAGCGCAGGCCTGAGAGTTATCCATTCTTTAAGTCTGGAAGAACGTATACAAAACAATAGTCCCGGAGCTGTCTGGGAAAGAATCCCGGATGCAGCCTTTTCTCCAGTAGGAACCCCAGACGTTTTCGATTTTTTCTTGGAAGGTGTTTTGGTTTTACGCGCGACAGTGTCTGCCGGTAGTTCGCCGGTATCAAATCAGGGAAGCCTGCGCAAAGGGCACCGGTGGTGCCCGGCGTGCGGCAATCACTCTATACTTGCTGCCCTCAAAAAGGCGATTGATACAAGTGCTCATCCGAATGAAAATATAGTAATTATTTCCGATATAGGCTGCGCGGCGCGCATGTATATGTCAGCGGGTACGTTAGGCATAGATACTGCCCAGACTTTATACGGCAGGTCTCTTGGATTTAGCGGGTTAATAAACTTAGCTGACCCCAGCCTGTTAGTAATCGTTATTATTGGCGACGGCGGGTTTGGTATGGCATTAAATGACCTCAAAGAACTCAGCACTAAAACGCGAAATGTAAAAGTAATTGTAGTTAATAATAAAGTAATCGGCATGACAGGCGGCCAGGATTCAATCACTACTCCTGCGGAGTTAAGGGTTCAGGATACTTCTTACGCGCCTACTGATATTTGCGGTTTGGCAAAGGAGTTGGGCGCGCATTGGACAGGGAAGGCAAGCGCTGAAGGCGGGAAAGGCAGTACGGAAAAGCTTTCAGAAGGAATACTCGAGGCGATTACCCATCCGGGGGTTTCCGTTCTAGAGGTAGCCAGTAATTGTCCGCAGCATATCCCCAGAAAACAGCGCAAGAAGCAAAGAACCGATAAAGGAAAGAATTTTCTTCCGTCAGGAAATGAAGTAATTGCGCAGGTCGCAGTGCAGGCCGGATGCGATTGTTTTGTCGGCCATCCCATTACCCCCTCCACTTCTATTTTAGAATATATTCAGGGATTATTAGAGGAAGCCGGCGGGATCTGGGAGCAGACCGATGCCGGCGAGGATGCTATTATGCCGCGGATCACTGTGGCTTCATGGTTAGGCAGGGTGGTAATGACTGCCACAAGCGGCCCGGGGTTTGACCGTATGCAGGAAGGTATTGGTTATGCGGTTGCGACCAATACGCCGATGGTTATCGTGGATGTGATGCGTGGCGGGCCTTCTACTGGTCTGCCTACCAGGCCTTCTCAAGAGGATGTGATGAGCGCTATTTACGGCGGGCATGGCGACCAGCCGCGGATTGTTTTGGCGGTAAGTTCGGCTGACGAATGTGTGAATATTATCTCCAGGGCGTTCAGGTTGGCGTATAAATATCATGCTGTGGTGATCGTACTCTCTGATGCTGCGCTTGCCAATACCAGAAGGCCTCTAGTTATTCCGCAGACCTTAAGAAAAATCATAGGCAGGCGCACTTTTGGTGCCGGTGCTATGGTATGTAAGACCGGTTTGATTAATCTGGGTGGCCAACCGAGGGATGATTCGGATAGCGTACATTTATATAAAGAACGATTAAGGAATAAGATTGTAGGCCGTTGTGATATTGAAATCGCCAGGCGTTATTATACCAATGATGCCGAGGTGGTCTTTGTCTGCTATGGTTCAATTGTGCCTGCGGCGCTAGAGGTGGTATTATGGGCGAGAAGTTGCGGCTTGAAGTTTGGGTTACTGAAATTAAATACTTTGTCGCCTTTCCCGGATAATATTTTTACCGGGGCATGCGCGAACGCGCAGAAAATAATTGTGCCAGAACTTAATCAGGGGCAGTTTGTCAGAGAAGTTCAGGCAGCGGTGAACCGGGATTTCAGCAGGCATATAGATGTTGTGGGCATAGGGTATACTACCGGTACATTGCTTAGTCCGCGTAAACTCCTTGAGATAGTTTCCGGCTTTATTCCGGAAATGACCATAGGCTTAATTATTACTGATACCCAAAAGGCATTTGATCCGGAGATAAAGAGGATTGGATTAGTCGGTTCTGGCGGACAGGGCCTGGAATTGATGGCGCGGCTGTTGGCTTTGGCAGCGTTAGATGAGAAAAAATATCCTGTCGTTACGCATAATTACGGCGCAGAGGTGCAGGGTGGGCCAAGTGACGGGATGTTGATTATCGGTAGCAAAAAAGCTATTTATCCGGAGCCTCAGGAATTAGAAATGATGGTAGCTTTTGACCTGGCGGCTTATCAGAGGAACCGGCATTTACTGGGGCAGGGGGCCATGGTCGTGATTGATAGCGGCAGGGTAAAGCTTGATGAAGCAGAAAGGGCGTTTTTAGCGGCAGGAAACATTCGCCTTATAGAGATACCTTTCCTGCGTGCAGCAAAGGAGAAACTCGATAATGAAAAGGTGGCTAATGTGGTGGCCTTAGGCGCATTGTGCCGCCTGACGGAAATAGTGTCTCTTGAAGCGGTAGCAAGAGCGGTGGAGAGGCAGTTTGAAGGGACCGAGAAGAATATTGGCATAAACCACAGCGCACTCTCAGAGGGAAGTATTCTAGCTGAAGGCATCGCCTCTTCTCCAGTAGGAACCCCAGACGCTTTCGATTTTTTCTTGGAAGGTGTCTACGGGGTGTCCGGGAAGGCGTCTTCGTCGGCAGTGCAGGTGAGCGTGTTTGCCAGCGATAGGGGCGTCATACAACGGTGGCAGCACAGAACAGAAAACTTTTTAGCTGAACAAGGAATACCGGTGGCTAAATCTCTGCTTAAAGAGACTACGACATGTTTCTTGGAGACAGAGATAGATATGGTAAGGCAGTGGCTTGCTGACAATAGACATATGTTCCCCATTAATAATATCGGAAAAGTTGCAAAAGCGGCTTTGCAAGGATTTAACGGACAAAACCGAGTCATACTTGTCGATCCGGAAGATGTGGAAGTCGTTATGAAACAATTACTGTGCGCTCCGGGAATAGAGATACGTGCTAATCCGTATGCACAACAGGTCAATGACGCAGTCCGAACGCTAGAAATCAACAGAAGGTATCCTACAAAACAAGTGGTATCACGCACAATCGCCGGCTACTCAGGATATCTGGATAAGTTATTGAATCAAGAATTTGTGACGAAAGAAGAGCTTCAACGTTGGGGAGTTGCGTTTAGTTACCTTTCTTATATTGGGGGAAAGGTGCGGCAGGCAGTCAGCCTATTAAAAGAAGAGGGATGTCCGATTTCTCGGTTCACTTTGGTGAAGATTTCTCGTAGAATGGGTCGCTCCAAGGAGTTTCTCGGGCATGTTATTTCAAGAAAACATGTGACCGTTAAGATGCGTCGACAGTGGGGAATCCCGGATCGTTCGTTAAAAAATATGGTGATGGATGCTGTCGCAGCGATACGGGAACAAGGTGGCATCCCGACCCAAAAGGCTGTTTCCTTGCAAATGGGATATCATCGTCTTTACCTTTATAGAAAGTTAAAGGCACGGAAAGTAACCAAAACGCAGCTTACGCGTTGGGGGGTTTGTTTGGGCAACGGTAAATCTGAGAGACAGCAAATTTTTCTAAATGAACTTGAGAAAAATGTGCGCCAGGCAGTCACAGTTTTGACCGCGGAGCGAGCCAGGCCTACAAGATCCGCAGTATCAAAAAAGATGCAGCGTCATAAAAGCTACCTGCACGATTGTGTGATAAGAAAGAAAGTGACCAATAGAAGATTGTGCGCATGGGGAGTTTTAATACTTGTTCCTCCTTCAGGATTATCGAAGGAAGCGCTCAGGCGTAAGGTAGTCCGAGTTGGCAGAGAAATCCGCAGTGACGGAGAGGTTCCTTCTCTCCGTTCCGCATCAATACGGCTGGGTTATAGTACTTCTTATCTGCAAAGAATTATCTCTGAAAAGAAAGTTGAGAAAGAAGAGCTTCTTAGTTGGTTAATGGGAGATTCCTTGTGGTTTAAGAATGCAAAAGATCCCCGTTTTCTTGTGTGGCTTGAAAGGGAGGTTAAGAAAGCGGCGCGTCGCATACAGCGTCCCAACGCAAAGACTAAGACAGCGGTTTCGAAAGAAATGGATAAGTGCCCCCACTACTTGAAGACGTTGGTTGGGAGAAAGGTTGTGACAAATGAACAATTGAGACAGTGGGGAGTTGAGAGTAAAAGAGGACGTAGGGGTGTTGTACTTGATATTCCTCAGCTCGGGATGCGCATACGAAAGATTTCTCAAGAGATGAAAGAACAAGGTGTTGGGCCCATAAAGACTAAAGTATCAAGAAAATTAGGTTATAATTCTTCGTATTTAACGAATTTATTACAAGAAGGAAAATTGACTGAAGCGCAATTACGCCGCTGGGGAGTTTCCTCTCCAATAAAAACCCCGGACGCTTTCGAATTTACCTTGGAAAGTGTCTTGCTTTTAAGCAAAAAAATGGCTGCGAGTGGCGCCAGTTCGCCGGCGAATTTGTCCCCCGAAGAAGAAGGAATGAGGATAATCCTTAGCGATATCGCAAAGTTGGAAGGTGTAGGATTCTTCGGGCTGGGGAAACGCCTCTTGGATCTGACCGGCTGGTTTGGCTCGTTAGTGGCGCTTGTGACAGGGACGCAGGTTGTTTCTATTGTGTTCAACAGAAAAGAGAGCGAGAGGTTACTGGATTCTTTCAGGCAAGATTTAAGGGAAATGGGTGTTGAGATGCATGAAGTACGGATAGCGTGGGTAGCGACAAAGCAAGCGGCAGCGAGTATTCTTTCCCGTGATCTTGTTAATTTTGATGCCCTCGTGATGGATCCTCTTTATTTGGAATACTTTGACGGTGAGTTAGTGGCATGGGCGCACAAAAAACTTAACGGCAGGGGATTAGTTATAACGCTCGGGGAAAAAGCTGCCTATATTGATTTTACCAATCGCATATGGCGTGCCGCTACAACTTTTGCATCTTCGCCAGTGGAGGAATCTGCGCCGGGGATGGAAGGCGCCGCTCATCCTGGACTCTTAAGGCTCATGCAGAAAGTCCTTGCGGCTACAGATCAGAATGGTTTTAGGAAAACAGGAAGAAACTTTGCCTACTTGCTTCATAGAATAGAGCTTTCTGTGAGGGATCTTGGTAGGGAGGATACTTTGCCCGAGCGATTAAATATCCGCCGCAGAATACTTGGCCCGGTTTTAAAAAGAGTGGCAATTACGTTTTCTGAGGCAATAAAAGAATTACAGGAAGACTTGAAATCAAACTGGATTATCGAACTCCCCTTAACTTTAGAGCAGCTGACGCAGATACTCGATAATTACGAGGAGCGCGGATTTGTGATATTCAGAGATGAAAGGGGTAGGCATTATCTTTATCTAATAGTTGGGGGTGGTTTTGGAGAACTAATGGGCATTCCTCAAAGGGCAGGTGTTTTTGCTTCGGATATTTTCGATACAGGAGAAGCTACAGGACATTCACACCCCCGCTACTCAAAGGTTGAACCTTCGGAAGGAGATTACGCAGATAGAGACGATAGCGAAGAATTATCTTATGTTATGCCCAATTTTATCCTCTGTTTTGATGGCTCCATCAGGATGTCTATTCAACGGCCAAGCGAAACTGACTTTGAGGAAATTTACGGAGAAGATAACGTAGTAAGGGAATTATCTAAATTAGGCATTTTACGCGTTGCTCCCAGGGGCGCATTCGCCACAGAGATTGGCGGGGTCGACCCGCATTGTGGCGTAAGCTCGCCGGTGCAGGAGGAAAATAGAAACGTCCCCATTTTTTCCATTTTTACTACTTCTTGTCCCCGCAGGGCATTTATGGCTCTGGTATTCGGCGGTGCCTCTTCCATTCCTGCTATCGTTTCACTATCTTGTGCCAGTAAGAGAGATCAGAGGGGAAAATTAATCTCTTTCTTCCAGAATGAGTTTCTGGTTTTTTTCAGATGGGTTAAAGGTACAGAGGCGGATCAATTACGTGGCCAAGCTGTTCGGGGTGCCATAGCCAATCTTAAAGCCGCCGCATTAGATAGAATTGGAGATGTCGAATTCGCCGAATTAACAGGTAATCTCGCAGAGGGAATAATTGAAGGTCAGTTGTTTGTTCCCGATGGAGCGCTCTTTCAGAGAAAGGCGCACGTTGCGTGGCAACGCCTTACCCGGCAGTACCTGGTTCCTGCCAACCTCTATATGTATATCTGGGGCGTTGAACCGTTATTACTTAAGGTAATTAAGAAAGTCCCGTATCATTCCGTAGGTATCGCGCCGGAAGTGAAAGGATCATTTTTGAGGGTTCTGCCGATTAATCCTGGCGAGCATATACCTTTTCAGGCACGAACCGTCGGCTACAACGATTTCTACTTGTTTAATGACCAGTCTGTTGATCGTCTGGTAGAAAGAATATACAACGCATTGCATGGAGACAGGTTTTTTATAACAAGAGCGAACGTGAGAGAGTTGCCTGAAGAAGGAGGTGTTCGGGAATTTTATTCCCGAGATGTGCGAATTTTAGAGATTGAAAAGTTGATGGTGGAATTGTTCAGAAGAGACGGCTTGCATAGATTGAGTAAGGAAGAGTTGAAAGAGAGGGTCTATTTTGTCATGGAAGAGCATGAAGGCCGTCATGCTATGGATTTTTCAGGCGCGTTTGAAGGTATGGTTAATCCCGGGAGCGAAGAGATTTCCGCTTATATTTTTGCAGGCGTATATAGCGATCCCAGCTTAGCGCTTTCCTTTATGATCGCCCCATTTTTAAATTTTCCTTCTCTTTCAGAGCCTTCTAAAGACGCAGGGCAGAAAAAGGAAGCATTCCGGAGCGCATTAAGGATGGGAGTTGATAATGGATATATTCCTTCTGGATTTATCTCTTCCATAGAAAGCTTGGGTACCGCAAAAGAATCTGACGATATTGAGAGGGTAATGCAAGATTTCGAGGTTTTGCCCCAGCTTATGCGGCATATCTTGAATAGTTCACGGCAAGAATATCAGGCGGTTTGTTTTGATGCCTGGCGCAGCCGTTTTAAGACAGACCCCGCACGGCTTGTAATTGAGCACGTGATAGACCAATCGAGATATACATTTTACCGTTACCTGCCTTTTGGGGCAGGGGCAGTGGCCCTGGCGGCCTTAGGAAGCGTAATCTATGGCGGGCTTTGGCTGTACAGGAGGAAGGGACATATTCAAGAAATAAAAATTGAAGCTGCGCGCCACGCTCTTCAAGAAGCGCTGCCCGAGGTTGAGTTAGACGAGAGAGCGTTTAAAGAATTTATCGTAGCCTTATCAAAAGGACAAAAAGATATCAGGCACTTCTTACTCAAGAACGGTATTTCTGTCGGGAAAAGGAAGTTAAAAGAAATAATGCGTCTTTATAGTAGAAAATCCGATACGGAGAGAGTCCCTACGCCCGGAGCATCCTCTCCGGCGCAGGAAGAAAATAGAAACGTCCCCATTTTTTCTAGGGTCAGAAAAACTTCTGCTTCCTCGCCGGCGAAGGAGGATGACCAAGGTCCTTTTGAGTATAACGATATTACAGAAGGCTTATCAATACACGATTCTGATTTTGCAAGAAATATAGATTGTAACCTTAGAGAAGGGGAATGGGAGATGGCACTATTTATATCCTGGTATTCCGGAAGTATTTTTAGATTTAAGGTTATGCCGGCATTTGTTCGTAGCGGTGGTGAACAATTAAGAGGGGGACATAGGGGAGAAGAGTGGGGAGAGACATACGTAGAGCCTGTTACCGTAGTCTCCGGGGAAAAAGTGTTGAGATTGCAACCCCGGCAGGCCTCAGCTATACGAGGCGCGATTTGCCGTTCTAGCGATAAACCTTTTGGTTTTGTCAGGCTAGATCCTCCTAAGAGCAAACAAGATTTCCTGAAAAGAAGGTTAAACAAAAGTGTATTAGCTGCTGTTGATGAAGGTTTATATGAAAGAGAATTAGGCGCGGAGATTGTCGGGACTGTCGAGGCGATTGTTTCGCAGGGCATAAACCCAAAGAAGAAGCTCGTCATTTTTGATTCTATAAGGGAAATATTTGTCAAACGAGGTTATCCATTGCCCGCTGAATTTACTGTCGGTGAATTTTTAGGAATAATTCCAGCTGAAAGAATATCTTTCTCTCCCTTTTCTCCGCAGGCGCAAAATGTAGAGCGCACAGCGCAGGATGGACAACGTAGAGCGCAAGATACCTCCTCGCCCGCGCAAGCCATGTTTCGAGGGAAAGATAGATATCCCCCCATTGAAGAGGAAATCAAGGAAGTGGCCAGGGATATTTATTCTCAGGTGGATAAGATAGCCAAGAGCAGACGTATCAGATGGCATCCGGTCAACCTGATGATGCGCTGGGTCAGGAGAAATGAATTCACTAAGATCCGGATGCTGGCGTTCATCAAATTATTGCGCAGCATCGGGCATAGTAACCGCAGTATTACCAGGCATATTCCCCAGTATTTCCCGGTTACCGATCAAAGGCTTCCGCTAGGATTGAGGACGGCTGCGATGCTGGCCCGGTCAGCGAGCCTATTTTATCCGGTCGGGCCATGGATAGTAGGAAAGACGACGCGGTCTTTGGTGTACTTTATGGCGAATTATTTCTTTATCGGTAATGACATTGAGAGCGCCAAAAAAGGAGTCACAAAGAAGCACCAAGAAGGATTCCGAGTTACCGTGGATCCATTGGGAGAGGCAGTGATGTGCGAAGAAGAGGCCAAGGAGTATGTCGTTACCTGCCTTGCCTTGCTCGATGCGTTAGCCGGCACACTGCCGACGGATGTTAAGCCGAATATTTCTATAAAACTTACTTCTCTCTATTCGGAATTCAACCCGATCGATCCTGTTGAAACAAAAAAGAGGGTAAAGGAAGGATTGCGCGTTATTCTGCGTAAGGTCCGGGAGGTGGGAGGGATTATTTGGATTGATATGGAGCAATACGCCTACAAGGACCTGACTCTGGAAATCTTTAAGGAGATCCTTGAAGAAGATGAATTCAATACCTTCAGCGATGCGGGTATTGTTATTCAGGCATATCTGAAAGATTCTCGTGAAGACCTGGCGGCATTGCATGATTGGGCGGAAAGAAGAAGGGTACCGGTTTGGGTACGCTTGGTAAAAGGGGCATACTGGGAATATGAGGTAGCAATTGCTCAGCAGAATGATTGGCCTATTTCGGTATTCATGGACAAAAACGAAACTGATGCAAGGTTTGAAGAGATGACCAGGTACCTGCTTGAAAATAGGCAAGTCCTGCGGCCGGCATTTGCTACGCATAATGTGCGTAGTATGGCATGTGCAATTACCGTTGCCAAGAGGCTCAGCATCTATTCAGGGGAATTAGAGCTTCAGTTTTTGACCGGATTAGGCAATGTCAAAGCCCAGGCGATACGTGCGATGGGATCTTCTTTGAAGGCCTTATTCTACGGCCCCTTCGGATTATTTATCACCGGTATGCGGTATTTTGCACGGCGGCTCTTGGAATCAGGTTCCAGCGCCTCGGTATTAAACCTGGAAGATCAATCAAGCGATCGTGAAGAGATGATCAAGAGCCCCAAAGAGAAAACACCGTTAGCAATGACCTCGAGCAGAGATGCCGAAGATGCGGCCATGGGCCTGTATGGCGGGCCGATGCCAATTGCGCCGTCTCAGGTGGCGCGCCGAGTATTGGCACGATGTGAACGCCTGGTGAATAGAGATCCTTCGCGCCAGATAGAGAGGTATGTGCGCATTGTGCAGAGGTTGGCTTCGGAGCAAGTAAGAATTTCTCAGACTCCGCCACGCTTTATCAGGCAGGTTCCCGGAGAGCCCGTTGAATATATTTATTTTTCGCTCGGGGAAGGCATCATTATCGCCTGTGAAGGGACATCGCCTGAAGAGCTTATTTCATTCCTGGCAGCGGCGCTTATTACGGAGAATGAAGTTGCCATAAAGGCAGGCCCGGAGCATCGGGAATTGATCAGACGGTTACAGAGATCGAGAGTATTACCCGGGAAAATCCGTTTCGTCGACAATGAACAGGACAGCGCTATTCTTGCCAGGCAGTGGCAATGGAAGTGGGTGGTTGCCTTAGGGGAAAAGTGTGAGGTTGATGCCATACGCTGCGCAGTCTATAGAAATCTGACCTCCCAAGATACGTTAAAGAAGGTTATTCCCCAGATGCGCCCTGCGCCGTTACAGCTCAAGGAGTTTCTTATCGCCAAGACGATCGTCTCAAACACCATGCATAGCGGATATACCCCGCCTTTGTCCGACGATTATACGCCTGATTTCAGGAATACGCCGACAGCGGATTTTTCAGATCCAAGATTTCGCGCAGACTATCAGGCCGCGGTCGATGCGGTGAAAGCTGAGATACGGGGTGGTAAGTATAGGGATATCCCCCTTAACATAAACGGAAGGGAGATTCGTACGGAAGAGAAGGGAACGTCTCTTTGTCCTTCGCATTCGCATATGATCGTGGGAAGATTTTCTCAAGCGCAGAGAGAACATGTTGAGGAGGCAGTTGTTGCCGCAGAGGAGGCCTTTAGGGTTTGGAAGGATGTTCCGGAGGAAACAAGAAAGAAAGTCCTCTTGTGTATCGGCGAGAGGATCCGCGAATCCTCTTTGAGATTTGCGGCACTTATGAACTGGGAAGTGGCGAAGAATTGGGAGGAGGCGATGGGCGATGTGGAAGAGGCCGTTGATATGGCCAACTATTACGCCTTGCAGCCGGAATATATCAGAGAGGAATTGAAAAAATATCTTGTTGAGTTTAAGGAATTTTGCCCGTGCGGGATCGCGGCAGTCATTGCTCCCTGGAATTTTCCGTTAGCAATACTCTGCGGTATGGCGTTGGGAGTTATGGTAAGCGGCAATACGGTAATCTTGAAGCCGGCAAGCCAGGCAAGTGTTATTGCCTATGAATTTTTTATGTTGGTCCAGGGGGTCTTGAAGGAATTCGATCTTCCTCTAGGGATCTTCAATTATCTTCCTGGGCCAGGCTCCCAGGTTGGATCAATGTTGGCTTCACATCCTAAGGTCGATATCATCGCGTTTACCGGATCATTTGAAGTAGGAGCAAAGATTTTAGAAGCTGCGGCGGAGAGTGAAAGCCAACGCGAACATCCTAAACAGATCATTCTTGAACTCGGTGGAAAGAACGCAAGCATCATCGATGAAAGCGCGGATATTGATGAAGGGGTGATGGCTACTGCTCCAGGGTCATTTGGTTTTGCGGGGCAGAAGTGTTCTGCCGATACTCGAAAAATTGTTTTTACCTCTATCTCCGAGGCATTTGAAGGCCGGCTGGTGCAGAGAGTGCGTTCCCTACGCATAGGATATGCTGAAGAACCGGGAGTTTTCTTGACTGCAGTCATCGATGAACATCAAAGAGAAAAGATAGAAGGTTTTATCGAACAGGCAAAGAATGATCGCCGGATAAGAGTAGTCTACGAATATCCCCTCCCCGCAGGTCTGGCACAGGAGGGGTTTTTTATGGCTCCGATTATATTCGAGACCTCCGATCCTGATGTGGAGATATTTCAGGAGGAGATATTCGGCCCGGTGCTTACTATAGTAAAGGTAAAGAGTATTCAAGAAGCTATCAAAATAGCCAACTACTCCCGATTCTCCCTCACCGGAGGGATTATTTCCCAGACGCCGCGGCATATTGAGATGATTAAGCAAAGACTTAAAGCATGCGTGATCTATATTAACCGCAAGATAACAGGAGCGAAAGTCGGCCAGCCGTTTGGCGGCAATGACCATTCCGGCCTGGGCTCCCGCGCTGCCGGCCCGGATTATGTTCCTTGGGGCATGCGTTTTACCTTCAGACCAGACGTCTACCAAAATACCTTGGAACCTGTCTGCGCTTCGTTCGGGAAGGTGTCTGGGGAGGGGGCCTCTTCGCCAGCGGCAGGAGAGGAACAAGCAGCGTGGGGTATTTGGCCAGCCCCGGGGTTGTCTCTTGATCCGTTTGTGCGTTTTATGGCGCAGAACAGTTTTTCAGATGTGGTATGGGTTAATCCAGACGCCAGTTATGTACACCGTAATCTTTCTACACTCTATGAATTGCATCAACAGAAGCCATTGACAGAAATGCCCGGGATATTTATGGCAGCGCCAGGGTGGTGTTCGTTGGATCTCCCTTTTATTTCCGGCTTGACCATTAATGAGTTTATCGAGAGTGACACCTACCCTAAGATGTCGAGGAGAGAAGAGAGAGAACAGGTTGATAATGCTGATACCGATAAGGCCTTTTGCATCGTGCGTTCTATAAAAGGCGGGGTAATTGTTGAGAGACCTCGTGCCTTGGTAAGAGAACTATTGCTCCTGGGAATGGCAGGGTTGCGCCGAACTATATTTCGTCCTGCTGATAGCTATGAATGTAGTGTTAACTTCTCAAGAAAAAGTGGGGTGGTCGGGCTTTGGTATGGCAACTATCTCAGGCTCCGGCAGGCCGGGCAACTGCCGGTTATTACCTTCCTTAATGCGCGCGATTTCAGCATGGGTTTTGTATATCCCCAGGTGTATGCTGATAGAGGTTTATCATTAAACCATCGGGGTGTTATTCGACGGGAAGCCGTTATGGCCTCAGAGTTCGCCCAGAAGGCCAGTAACACTGATTTCGTTGCACGCCTGGATCTGCATGAATTTAGAGAAGGAGGGGCAGTAGATGGATTGCGGGATTTGCTTGTGGACGGCACGATTGTAGAGGAGTTCAGCAGGGTCTGTGGCAGTGAGGTGAATCTCTTAGAAAATGAGAACCGCGATATAATTGATCCCTGGTCGAGCAGCAAGGATGGCCCGGTGCTCTATGTGCGTGTGCCTGGGTCCCACAGCAGCTCCCCGGCGCAGGAAGAAAATAGAAACGTCCCCAATTCTCCCCAAAGAAAAAGCTTTTCGCCGTGGCAAGACTTTTCGTTGAAACGGCTGTACTTTGTAGCAATGCATTTTGTCGTCTTCTGCGCAGTTGCCTATTTCTTTATGAAGCGTGCATTCCCTTGGAAACAAGATAGTATTCGTTCTCCTCCCTCGCATGCCCACATTGGCTACTTCTTTAAGAAGGCAATAAACGACCGGTTAAAGTATGTATTCCACGGTATTGAAGTAGTCTGCGCTGTGATAAAATATACTGGTGTCATTTCTTTTGTCACGGTACTGGTAATCGGGTATCCTTTCTGGGCGACAGTTATCGCTATTATCTTTACTTTTGCTGGAGGGATTAGCCGTTTTTCCGCCGCACTACTATACCAATGGAAATACCCCGATATTCCCCTTCAAAGACTTCTTCATCCCTATATTGCGCTTCCTTTTGGCCTCGGATATAGCTACGGGATGTCTGTGCTTATGTTTCCGTATCTTTCCTATAAAGAAGTAATGCGTTTGCGAAACATTGCGTATTCGTTACGGCTAAGCATTCATTATACGCAAGGATTGACGCGCCCCCAACTATCCACGGTCAAACAAGATATCCTTTCCATTGCAGAAAGGATCTTACATTACGAGAAGGGAAGGTCGTTGAAGCCTTTACGTATTCGTTCTGCAGTGTTAGACAGGGATAATGTCACTAAGATTAAGCGGTATCTTGTTGACGGTAATCCGGTTATGCTCTTTGATTCTGCCGAGCGTATAGAGCGATTTAGGGAACAGACGTGGTTGAAAGAGGAAGGAGTGGATATCAGCTTGTTGTATTATTTTGATGTAGAAGCATTATATGCTTCGTTGTCCGACGTTTGTATTAAATCACTTTTCTCTTCAGGCTCTGATGCTTCTTCCCCAGTAAAAACCCCAGACGTCTACCGTTTTTCCTTGGAAGGTGTCCGGGATTTGTTCGGGAAGGTGTCTGCGGCAGGCGTCTCCTCGCCGTTAGAGATGAAGTATTTACTAGGGCTTGATTTTACTGCGTTGTATCAATTAGGCGTGCCGCAGACAGAAGTTCCGCCTGAGATAT
This sequence comes from Candidatus Omnitrophota bacterium, assembly GCA_018818365.1. Lineage (GTDB taxonomy): Bacteria > Omnitrophota > Gorgyraeia > Gygaellales > Profunditerraquicolaceae > JAHISH01. Next base: position 14,992 of record JAHISH010000130.1, read on the forward strand.
ATTTATTTAACTACGACGGGATGAGGCTGCGAGTGGTAAGTTTTGTTGAAAATAATCTTATCCCCAAATCTCTTTACATGCAACAGCCGTTTGAAGTTATCACACGCAAAGTATTGGAATTACTCTCTCCTGTCAAAGAGAATGCC
>JAHISH010000015.1 GCA_018818365.1 Candidatus Omnitrophota bacterium
ATTTACATTGACGGTGCTTCTAAGGGCAATCCCGGCCCCAGCGGCATTGGGGCAGTGATTTGCGAGAACGGTGAGGTTATTAAGAATCTTTCGACCTATATCGGCACGACCACTAATAATGTAGCAGAATATACTGCGTTATTGTATGCCTTACAAGAAGCAATGGTCTTGAAAGCGGATGAGCTTACAATTTATACCGATAGCCAACTTTTATACCGGCAGCTAAAGAAAATCTATAAGATAAAGTCAGAGAATATTATCGGGCTTTATACCCAATCGGTCAGGCTTTTGGAGGCGTTTAAGAAAGTAACCTTGCACAATATCCCGCGGGAGAAGAATCGTGGGGCAGACGCATTAGCCACTAAGGCGGTGCGTGCACAATGTCGTTCTTTGAATTAAAGGGGGGGAGCACGTGGTCGCTCCGATTACACATCGGAGAGGAAAGTCCGGGCTCCTGAGGGCAGCGTAATGGGTAATACCCATCTTCCGCTTTTGATCTTTAAAGGAGTGATCCTTTAAACGTTGCGGCGGGACGGATTAGAGCCACAGAGACGAGTAGCAGTAGGAGGTTATTCAACGCCTCCGGCTGCGAGATGAAACGCGGCAATCTCTACGCGGAGTAAGGTTCAATAGGAGACAAGTGCTGCCCGGCACGCTAAAGTCTCGGGTTAACTGCTAGAGTCCCCGTGGCGACACGGGATCTTAGAGAAATGGCCACTAATGGATGCGGGATAATCGTATCGACAACAGAACTCGGCTTATGCTCCCTTTCCTTTTATACTTTCGCGGCCTAAAAACCGCGCCCTTTGAGGGAGCGGATGAGTATTGGTTGCTTCAAGTATTTCGCTTCGAGAAACCTCGGGCTTTAGCCCGAGGAGCTTCATTTTTACGAGTACCTTTAAAGGAGGATACCTATGTCAGGACATTCAAAATGGAAAACAAATAAAGGCAAGAAGATGGTGGCGGATGCGAAAAAGGGTGCCGGATATACCAAGCTTATTAAAGAGATTACCGTCGCCGCGCGCGAAGGAGGTGGCAATATCGATACCAACGCAAAACTGCGTACTGCCATGGCGCATGCCAAAGAGTTCAATATGCCTTCCGACAACGTGAAGATGGCGATTAAACGCGGCACGGGAGAACTGCCGGGTGTTGTCTATGAGACAGTTGTGTATGAGGCCTATGGGCCGGGTGGAGTCGCAATTTTGATTGAGGCCCTTACGGATAATAAGAACCGTAGTACGGCGGAATTACGCAATATCATGTCTAAGAAGAACGGGAATATGGCGGGTGCGGGTTCAGTCAGTTGGATGTTTACGAAAAAAGGGTATCTTCTTGTTGAGCGTAGTGTTGCTAAAGAAGACGAACTCATGTCTATTGTATTGGACGCAGGGGCAGAAGATTTTAAGGCAGATGAGAAGAATTTCGAAATTACCACTGCCTTGCAGGATTTTGAGAAGGTAAAGCAGGCAGTTGCCGACAAAGGGATTGTCATGACTACCGCAGAAATAACCATGGTACCTTCTTCTACGGTAAAAGTTGGGGTCTCTGACGCAAAGACATTGCTTTCTTTGATCGAAGGGCTTGAGGAACATGATGATGTGCAGCAGGTGTATGCAAACTTCGATATCCCTGACGAGATTATGGAGCAAGTTGCTTCGGAATAACGTATGGTTATCCTCGGGATCGATCCTGCGTTAACCATTACTGGTTATGGGGTGATAGAAGTACACCAAAGAAGAATTGCACTTATAGAGGCAGGCGTGGTGAAGACTTCTCCTCGGCAGGTTCTTACCCAACGGCTTTCCACGATTCATGCGGCAATTAGCAAGTTGATCCACGATACACATCCAGAGGTGATGGTGTTAGAAAAGCTCTTTTCCCACTATCGTCATCCTACTACCGCATTTCTCTTGGGTCAGGCTCGGGGAGTGATTTGCTTGTGTTGTGCGTCTGCTAAGATCCCTTTAGTTGAATATGCGGCGACGCGCGTGAAGAAAACAATCGTGGGTAAAGGTCTTGCCGCAAAATCACAGGTCCAGAGAATGGTCGCGATCACCTTAGGTCTGCATACGGTGCCTCGGTATACCGATGTCACCGATGCCTTAGCATTAGCAATCGCCCATAGCCATATTTCGCGGGCGTGCATAGCAAGAGGAAAAGAGTTTTCCGCATATAAAAGATGATCGCAAAGATAACAGGAAAAGTTATTGAAAAAGGAAGCAATCACCTGGTGTTGGAAGCGGGGAATCTTTGTTACGAGGTTTTTATTCCTACCACGGTGATGCAGCGCATCGATGATACGATTACCGAACAAGGGGTTGTGTCTTTGGTCACGTATCATTATTATCAAATGGAACCATCACGCAGCACTCCGGTGTTAATTGGTTTTCTTAACGAGGTGGAAAAAGATTTCTTTGGAATCTTTATTACCGTTTCGGGAATCGGCCCCAAGGCAGCCTTAAAGGCATTGAACAAACCGATTTCGTTGATCGCGCACGCAATCGATGAGGGGAATGTCGCATTTCTAAAATCTCTGCCTGGAATAGGACCGCAACGGGCAAAAGAGATCGTGGCTAAACTCCAGTATAAAGTGGGCAAATTCGGATTGATTCAGGATTCGTTGCGGAATGATCAAGAGGAAGAAAAAAAGGATATTTTCGAAGAAGCGTTAGCGGTATTAATGCAACTTGAATACAAGAAGTTGGAAGCTACCGCAATGATCAAGAACGCTTTAGAGATGAATCCTGGTATCGCTGCTACTGAGGAATTGCTTAATGTGGTATATAGGCAAAGAAAATTGAGGTAACCATGTCAGATAATTCCGTAAAGTCAGTCATTGAGGCGTTGTTATTTGCAAGCGAGAAGCCACTTGCTATTGAGGAAATGAAAAGAATCATAGGGATTGATATGGCAGAGGTCCGTAAAGCCATTGAGGAACTAAAAGAAGACTATACGCAGGTTTCCCGCGGAATGCGCATTGCTGAGGTGGCGGGAGGGTATCAGATGATTACCGCGGCGGATTTCGCACCATTCTTAAAAAAGTATTACAGGGCGCGGCTCTCTGAAAAACTTTCAA
>JAHISH010000131.1 GCA_018818365.1 Candidatus Omnitrophota bacterium
ACGGATATTAATCTGCCCTAACATCTCCACGAGTTTCTTCAGATCTTCGTATTTATCGATAAGCTTCCTCTCAAGGAGTAAACTTTCTTCTGTTCCTTTGATCCCCTCAATAATGCGTTGGGCGGTCTTAGTGCCAATCCCCCGCAGCAATAAAAGTACCCGATACCAGCTGACTTGGTCAAGGCGGTTATGTATAAGGCGCAAAAACGCTAAAACATCTTTAATATGCGCTGCTTCCACGAACTTCTGCCCTCCGTATTTTGCAAAAGGGATATTGCGGTTTACCAGCTCGATCTCCAGGTCATGCGAATGCCATCCTGAACGAAATAAAACCGCGATCTGCCTTAACCCGACTCCCTCTTCACGCAGCGCAAGGATCTTGTCGACGATGTACCGTGACTGAGCGTGCTCATCTCTGACATCGACAAAGAGCGGCACTGCCCCACCTTTTTTTTGCGTATAAAGATTTTTCTCAAACTTATCTTTGGCGAAACGGATGAGTTCATTGGTCATTGAAAGGATGGGCGGTGTAGAGCGGTAATTCTCTTCCAGCGTAATAACCTTGGCTTCCTTGAAGAGCTTCGGGAAATCCATGATGTTCTTGAAATTAGCCCCTCGGAAAGAATAGATGCTCTGGGAATCATCGCCGACCACCATGATATTCTTATGTTCGCACGCCAGGAGGCACACAATATAGGCCTGCAAGCTATTGGTATCCTGGTATTCATCGACCATGATATATTTATATTTTTTCGCCAAAGCCAAACGCACCTGATCATGGGAAACTAAAAGCTCTTTCAAAAACACTAACAGATCATCATAATCCAATAGAGAGTGTGCGTGTTTATACGTTTTGTACTCCTGGTTGATCTTCTTAATCTCCTCGACCCATTCTATAAACTGAGGATATTCATCGTAAAGCACATCCTCAAGCGCAGCTGCCTTATTTACGCTCATGGAGAGCGTTTCGGCAATAGTGCCTTTGCGAGGAAACCGTTTATCGAGTTTACCAAACCCGAGTTTCGTGCGGATAAGATTGATCGCATCTTCGGCATCGGAACGGTCAAGGATGGTAAAATTGTGCGCGATCCCGAGGAACTTCGCATATTTACGCAAGACCCCGTTGGCAAAAGAATGGAACGTTCCTCCAGAAACCTTTTGACAGCGTTCATCTAAAAGCAATGAAGCGCGCCGTAACATTTCTTCTGCGGCCTTGCGCGTAAAAGTCAATAACAGTATCTGATCGGGCGTAATTCCCTTTTCTACCAGGGAGGCAACCCGGTAGACTAAGGTACGCGTCTTGCCGCTTCCTGCCCCGGCAATAACTAGAAACTGCCCCTCGGTTGATTGCACTGCCTGCAGCTGTGCGGGATTAAGTTCCTTTTGATAATCTATCGTTCGTTTCATCACTTTCTTAAAAGTTGGGATAACTGTACTCTCTCTCCTGCTCTGACCAGCGAGACTCCATTATACCTATTTACTTTAAAAACCCAAGGAGAAATTTCTTGCGCAAAATAATACTGCCCCGGCGCGATAGCCGCGCCGGGGCAGTATTGTATTCCCCTGCCAGAAAGAACCTCTTCCGTACCTAATCCCCCAGGGTCTTCAGATACTTATAGTAATCGCTATCGGTACTTAAGATAACCGTCGAGTTCTCATCGAGCGTCTTCTCATACGTCTCCAGGGTCTTAAGAAACGAATAGAAATCAGGTTCTTGAGAATACGCCTGGGCGTAAATATTAACCGTCTCGGCGTCAGCCTTACCTTTAAGTATCTGCGCCTGACGATATGCCTCAGAGGTGATCTGTTTTAATTCTTTTCCTACCTGGCCGGATATCTCCGCGGCTTTCCCGTGGCCTTCAGAACGGTATTTTTCCGCTGCGCGCTTTCTCTCCGCGATCATGCGGTCATATACCTTATTGCGAACCTCATCTACATAGTTGATGCGCTTTATCCGGACATCGATTACGTCGATCCCGTATTGCGGAGCCAGCACCTTGGCCTTCTCTAAAATTTTGCGCGTAAGTAAAGCTCTTCCCGCATCAATCCGCTCAAGTGCCTCTTCTCCTAAAATCGCATCTTCTCCCAATTCCTGAATATCCAGGATACGGTTGCTATTGCGTACCGCATCTACCAGAAGATGGCTGGTAACCGCATCTCTGGTGGCTGAATTAATAATATCATCCAATCGTCCGTGAGCGCCCAACTCATTGCCGACGGATTGAAGGAATTTCAAGGCGTCGATTATTTTCCATCTCGCCGTGGTATCCACCCAGATATACTTTTTATCTTTGGTCGGGATTTGATTCGGGTCTCCGTCCCAATCCAAAAGCCTTTTCTCAAAAAAGTGCGCCTGTTGGATAACCGGCTGCTTAAAATGCAGGCCCGCGGAGGTAATCGAATTGCCTACCGGCTTGCCGAACTGCGTAATCACGACCTGCTGCGCTTCATTGACCACATAGACTGCTCCGCTTACGAAGGCCAGGATTACGATTATGACAAAAACACCTATAATACCAATGAATGTTTTAAACGGTCCTTTCATTGTCCACTACCTCCTTCCTTATCAAGATGCAATAGTGGCAGAATCGAAGGCTGCTGTGAATCAACGATGTATTTGGCCTTCACCTTAGGCAAGACCTGCATCATCGTTTCCAGGTAAAATCTTTTCTTGGTAATCGCAGGTGCCTTCTTATATTCTGCTAAGGTAGCCAAAAACCTCTCTGATTCACCCTTGGCGCGATTGATCTTATCCAACGCATATCCTTCTCCCTGACGGATAGTCTGCTCCGCCTCTCCTCGCGCTCGGGGGATGACTTTATTATATGCCTCCCAGGCCTGATTGATCATTTTCTCTTTTTCCTGTTTGGCTTCGTTGACTTCATTAAACGCCGGCCTCACTTTCTCTGAAGGGTTCACATCTAACAACTTGACCGTCACAATCGAAACCCCCGTTTGATATATATCCAATATCTCCTGCATCTCTTGCTGGGCGATATGGTCTATTTCCTCCCGTTTGGTAGTCAACACCTCATCAACGCCATAGTCGCCGACAAGCCTGCGCATCACCACTTCCGAGATATCACGGATATTATCGCGCGGATCACGGACGGCAAAAAGCAGCTTTACCGGGTCTTTTATCTTAAACTGCACAATCCACCGTACATCGAGAATATTCAGATCACCGGTCAGCATCAATGACTCTTCCGTATGCTGCCGAGGGGAATATGTCGTTCTGACCCCGGGACGCAACGTCCTTGTGCCAAACTCTTCCTTGAATATCTTCTCTACCTTAATAGGCGTAACCGCATCGATCCCAAAAGGAAGTTTTATATGCAATCCGGGAGACGTCAAGCCGACATATTTTCCGAACCGCTGGATTACCCCCACCTCATCCGGGCCGATAGAATAAATCACTCCTTTAAGTCCTATCAAAAGGAATAATCCCAGGATAACCAACGGCCAACTTCGCAGAAAACCCCCAAATCTCTTTTTTCCCACATCAATTATCTCCTCCGGGCTAGGTACATTTTGCCATGTCATACGTACTTACCTCCTTTCACAATCCATACAAATAGAAGACCGCCACCTGTAAGTGCTTTCTGATGGCGGCCCGACCATCTCACAAGCCTCCGGAACACTTATATCTTCTCCGGACCTCTTTATTTTACTGATAGAAGCAGTATAGCACCTATAGCGCCTGCAGCGCAATGCTTATTTAAAACCCGTCCGCTTCTTAGATTCTATGAAGTATGATCCATCAGCAAGGCAACCGGGAAATATCTTAAAGCGGCGGCTACCGCGATGCGGCCATCCGCAACGCGTATCTGCTCATTACTAAAAATATCCTTCCAGGATGAAGCGCTCTCCGGAGGAAGGATAATAGCGGTATCCTTCCAGATTTCTTCTCCTAACGGAGGGTTGCCTTCGGGGACAAGAGAACTCAAAAGCCGCGGCGCAATACAAATCACGCTGGCATTGGCATTCTTTCTTAAGAATACCACCAGGTGGTCTTTACCTACCCCCTCTACCGACAAAGGGATATACTCTCCTTGTGCGAAAACCTCAACATGGCTATTCCTTAGTTGTAAACCCTGATATATTAAAAATAATTTTATCCTGCCATCTTCTCTTTTTTCCCACAGGTCTCTGAGTAAGCCCAATCTGTCAAGCGAGGATCTTTGCCTTATGACGGAAAGATATTCTTTACGCGCGGAAAAATCAACTTGCCTTCTATTGTCGGGGTCCACCAGAGAAAGATCCCACAACTCCGTGCCTTGATAAAAGTCGGGGATACCGGGTGCGCATAATTTCAGCAACGTCTGCGATAAAGAATTAATGATTCCGTAAAAGGCAAGCTTCTTCTGAAAAGGCAAGAATGATTGCATAAATGCATTATTCCCGGTATCCTCGCTGATGCGTTCAAAGAAACCAACACAGGCTTCTTCATACGCCGTATCGGGTTTTATCCACGCGGTATGCCGCTTGGCTTCCCTTACCGCCTTGACAATATATTCACGCATACGATCCTTAAATCCCTCCTGCATCTTTTCAAAAGGCAACGCCCCCAGAAGCGTTTGATAAAGGAAATACTCCTCGTTATCGTCGGGAGCAAGCGTGCCGTGTACTTCTTTCTTCTTCTTCTTA
>JAHISH010000016.1 GCA_018818365.1 Candidatus Omnitrophota bacterium
CGGAGCCCCCTCTGTATAATAGGCCTCAAAGAAAGTCAATTGGATAACTTGGCTTTCTATTTCAAAAGGAATCTGTTCGGTAATCTTAATTTTACGCAACGTCTTCGCTTTAGCCCTAAACCAGCGGCAAGCTTTTACATACCCCGGCAACAATTCTTCTAACGCATACAGATCTTCTCCCTCAAGCAAAGACCATTCTTTTCGAAGCGAGACCTCCGGCAGAACCTTTTCTATCTTAGATACGGTTAGTTCCTTCTGCTTGCGAAGGACAAACCAAAAGTAGTCGTGAAACCCTAAGGTGAGCGTATACACCGTCTTTTTAATAGCAGGAAATTTATTCCCGCTAAATACTTCCTCGGGGATATATCCGGCGTATTGCTGAAGATCAAGCCGCGCCACTTGAGAGAATCGAGAAAGATTAACCACCACCAAGACCACTTCATCTTCATGAACTCGGGTAAACGTAAGAACCTTGCTATTATCTGAAGCAACGAATTCAATTTTTCCCACTCCAAAGGCCGTTAATTTTCGACGCATCGCCAGCACCCGCTTCATCCACCATAGAAGCGAAGAAAGGTTGCTTTCTTGATTTTCAACATTGACCGCTTCATAATGGTATTCGGAATCAATAATGACGGGCAGAAATAGCCGCTGCGCAGAAGCCCCTGAAAAACCGGCATTTCTGTCGGGATTCCACTGCATCGGAGTACGCACGCCGTTTCTGTCTCCGAGATAATAATTATCCCCCATCCCTATTTCATCACCGTAATAAAAAACCGGCGTGCCGGGAAGAGAAAAAAGCAATATATTCATTAACTCTATTTTTCTGCGGTTGTTCCCTAATAAAGGCGCCAGGCGCCTTCGGATCCCCAGATTAATGCGGGCGCGGGAGTCCTTTGCGAAGACGCGATACATGTAATCCCTCTCCTCATCAGTAACCATCTCAAGCGTCAACTCATCGTGATTGCGCAAGAACATCGCCCATTGGCAGTTGGCGGGGATTACCGGTGTCTGCTGCAAGATATCAGTGATGGGAAAACGATCCTCCATCCAAAGAGACATAAAAAGACGGGGCATGACGGGAAAATGAAAAGCCATATGACATTCTTCCCCGTGGCCAAAATATGAAGCAGCATCCTCGGGCCACTGGTTTGCTTCTGAAAGCAGCATCCGGCTTTTAAAACGGCTATCTATGTGGGAACGTAATTTTTTCAGGAACGTATGGGTAAGAGGCAAATTCTCACAATTAGTCCCCTCCTCCTCATATAAATATGGGACTGCATCCAAACGCAGGCCGTCTACTCCCATCCCAAACCAAAAATCCACCACACGAAAGATCTCTTTCTGTACCAGCGCATTGGCATAGTTGAGGTCGGGTTGGTGAGAATAAAAACGATGCCAATAATAGGATTTCGCAATAGGATCCCACGCCCAATTTGAGGTCTCAAAATCCTTAAAGATGATCCTGGCATCCTTATATTTCTCCGGCGAATCGCTCCATACATAAAAATTCCTCCATGAAGAACCGGGTTTTGCGCTGCGGGAGCGCTCGAACCAAGGATGCTGATCTGAAGTGTGATTAACCACCAGCTCCGTAATCACGCGAATACCACGACGGTGAGATTCCTTCAAAAACTCTCTAAAGTCCGCCAACGTGCCGTAATCAGGATTAATGTTGAAATAATCGGCAATATCATACCCGTCATCCTTCAGCGGGGAAGGATAAAATGGGAGTAGCCACAGGGCGGTAACTCCTAACCCATGCAGATAATCAAGCTTGGCGATCAGCCCTTTAAAATCTCCAATCCCGTCACCATTGCTATCAAAGAATGACTTTACGTGCAACTCATAGATGACCGCTTTCTTATACCAAAGAACGTCATCGGCAAGATATATTAACTTGGCAGACATTTTCTTTATACTACTCCTTACGCGTTTTCCGTTTACATATAGTAATCAAAATCCTGCTCGCGGCGTAACCGTCGGTGCAGACGCAAGATATGGGCGGGCGATCCCTGCGGATTTAACTCTATGTAATTACTAGGGCCGTGCCAGATATATTTATCATTGCTTAATAAATCATGCGCAAGATAGGGATGGCGCGTATCAATACCGAACTCCTGGAGAGGAAGCTGAAGCCAACCAGACTGCGTATGGAAGGGATCAAGATTAACCACCGTAATGATGATATTGGAAAGGTCATCAGATGTCTTGGCATAGGCAATAAGATGGTTATTCTCAATCGGGCAAAACCTGATATTGCGCGTCATCTGCAAGGCAAGATTCTCTCTACGGACCTTATTCAACCGCGCGACGAAATCTTTAATCGTTCCCGGCCGGTTCCTTTCCCAATATTGTATCTGGTATTTCTCGGAGTTATTATACTCTTCCTTCCCGGGAAGAGCCTCATTCACGCAGAGTTCATACGCCGGACCATAGATACCGTAGTTAGACGAAAGCGTCGCTGCTAAAACTAACCTCGCCAAAAATGCGGGCTTACCACCGTATTGCAAATATTCCGAGAGTATATCCGGGGTATTAGGCCAGAAATTAGGACGGAAAAACTCTGCCACCTCCGTGGTGGTCAATTCCGTAAGATACTCGATGAGCTCTTGTTTGGTATTGCGCCACGTAAAATAGGTATATGATTGGTTAAACCCTATTTTGGCAAGTCTATACATCGCCTTGGGGCGGGTAAAGGCCTCGGCCAGAAAAATTATACCCTCATGCTCTTTTCGCACCTCGCTGATCAACCATGCCCAAAAGGCAAAGGGCTTGGTGTGGGGATTATCAACCCTAAAAATACACACCCCCTGCGAAATCCAGAAACACACGATATTTTTTAGTTCTTCCCAAAGAGAACTTTGATCCTTGCCCTCAAAATCAAAAGGGATAATATCTTCGTATTTCTTAGGCGGATTCTCCGCAAACTGTACCGCGCCGTCCGGCCTCCATTTAAACCATTCCGGATGCGCCTTCACATAGGGATGATCCGGGGAACATTGAAAAGCCAAATCCATTGCCACGTCTATCCCAAGCTCTCGGCCTTTTTTCACTAATAATTTCAAGTCTGCCAAAGATCCCAACTCCGGATGAATAGCAGTATGCCCTCCTTTGGAGGAGCCGATTGCCCACGGGCTTCCTGGATCTAAAGGCATGGCGATAAGCGCATTATTCCTTCCTTTCCGATTGGTGGTTCCAATAGGGTGAACCGGAGGAAGGTAGAGTACATCAAAATTCATTTTTGCAATCGCAGGCAAGAGGGATATGCAATCTTTAAGCGTTCCGTGAGAATCTTTTGCCTGGCTGCAGGAACGGGGGAATATCTCATACCAACTGCTAAAAAGAGCCTTCGAAGAATCCACCTCAACCTTAAGCTCTTTTTCATATACGACTACTTCGTGTGGGTCGATGGAAGAAGACATTAATTCCGAAAGCTCATCGCGGGAAGCAATCTCCAAACGCTGACGGACAGGTTGCGATGACTCTAAAATCCCTACATACTCTTTAATCTTCTTTCCATTTACCCCCGTAGAACCTTTAAGTGCATCTTTTAAGATCTGTACTCCTATCTGCAGATCAACCAAAATATCTTGCCCTGCTTCATACTTCTTTTGCAAATCTCTTCTCCACGTGGCAAATCGGTCCAACCACGCCTCCACCGTATATCTATAGGGCTCCTGGTTTTCGATTTTAAAAGAAGATACCCATTCATCATTATGCAAGAATTGCATAGAGATCTTCTGCCATTTTTTCTCTTTTGACGTACCATAGAGCAAGTTTGCACCTAAGCAATCAGGCCCATCTGCAAAAATATGGGCCTTTACTGCCACCTTCTCCCCGATTACTCTTCTAATGGGAAAAGCGCCTCCATCTACTTGCGGCTGAACAACTTCAATGATTACCCTATTTAACTTTTGCATAGTAAGAACTTTCGTGTTTGTGCCATCTGTAGACCTCTAGAGAAAGCATTATAGCACACGATTAAACTATCCGCAAGAAGGAATTACCCCAGAATTTATTATTTATAGAAACAAGAGCCGCTGTTTAAGGAGAGTAA
>JAHISH010000132.1 GCA_018818365.1 Candidatus Omnitrophota bacterium
GTTCGGCAGAGAAATCCGCCAAGACCTTACACTGATTGGCGCTTTTACGGTCCTTGGCAGGCGCAAAGTGATCGGGAACCAGAACGATCTTATTCTTGTCAAAGACCTTTTTAAAACCCGCCTTCTTAAACTCTGCGATCGCTAAAGGAGCGGTAATATCGTTTCCTAAAGCAATATCAACCTTGGCTTCAATAAATTCCCCTGGATGAATATCCTTCTTCCCGGAGTGGGCAATGAGTATCTTTTCTGCGAGGGTATAAGGCATGGTTTTGTTTAGTAACTAGTCCTTTAGTAACGGAATAACTAGTAATTTAAAGCGAAAGAATGCGTAATCTTTTATTACTAGTTACTCGTTACTCGTTACTGTTTTAAAGTTTGAATCTTTTGACGATGAGCGACGCATTATGACCGCCGAAGCCTAAGGAATTGGACATGCACACGTCAACCTGATGCGTACGGGCAGTGTTGGGCACATAATCAAGGTCGCAATCAGGATCGGGGTATTCGTAGTTTATGGTAGGAGGCACCACCTTATCTTTTACGGCAAGACAACAGGCCACAAATTCTACTCCTCCGGCAGCCCCTAACAGATGCCCTGTCATGGACTTAGTCGAGGAGATCATGACCTTTTTTGCATGAGAACCAAACGCCCTCTTCATTGAAATAGTCTCAATCTTATCATTGAGTTTGGTCGAGGTACCGTGGGCGTTTATGTAATCTATGTCTTCCGCATTACAGCGGGCGTCTTGCAACGCCTTCTGCATGGACCGCATAGCTCCATCGCCATCCGGGTCAGGGGCAGTAATATGATACGCATCACAGGACATGCCGTAACCGGCCATTTCGGCAATTATCGAGGCATTTCTCTTTTGCGCATGTTCAAGAGTCTCTAAGACCACTATTCCGCAACCTTCTGCGATTACAAAACCGTCGCGCTCGCGGTCAAATGGCCTGCTTGCTTTTTCAGGCTGGTCATTGCGCCGTGAGAGCGCCTTGAGCGCGCAAAAACCCCCCACACCGGTGGAAACGACACAACTCTCTGTCCCCCCGGTAATCATCACATCTGCGTCACCGTATTGCAAAATGCGATAGGCCTCTCCTATAGAATGAGATCCTGAAGCGCACGCAGTCGCCACACAGGAATTCGGGCCTTTTAAGCCAAAGACAATCCCCACCTGACCGGCGGCTTCATTGACAATAAGCATAGGGATAAGAAACGGAGACATGCGGCCAGGCCCCTTATTTAATAATACCTTATGTTCCTCTTCGATAGTATAAAGGCTTCCTATGCCGGAACCAACGACGACCCCGATACGCGTGCGCTCTTCCTTCTCAAGGTCTAACCCCGCGCCTTCAATCGCCTGTTTACTGGCAGCGACCGCATACTGGCCGAACTTATCCATGCGCTTAGTATCTTTAAAGGTCATCCCATAAAAAGACGGATTAAAACCTTTGACCTCACCTGCGATACGGGAATCAAACTGTGAAGAATCAAAGGAAGTCACTGGACCAACCCCCCCTTTCCCTTCTTTCATAGAATCCCAAAAGGTGGCGACATCATTGCCCACGGGAGAAATAATACCAAGTCCGGTAACGACCACACGTCTACTCATCTTCGCGAATCTACCTCCTCATCTAAAACTTACCCCGCCAAGAAACAAGGCGGGGTAGAGAATAAATATCCTGTTGCGAGGAATGCGTTATTATTTATTCGCAGTCTTCTCTTCAATATACTTTACCGCATCAGCAACTTTGGTGATCTTTTCGGCGTCTTCATCGGGAATCTCGATCCCAAATTCTTCTTCGAGCGCCATAACTAACTCGACGGTATCCAAAGAATCCGCACCCAGATCATCCACAAATGATGCTTCAGGAGTGACCTCTTCGGGCTTGACCCCCAGTTGCTCTGCAATGATTGACTTCACCTTATCTTGCACTGCCATGCTTTTTCCTCCTTTTACGCCATTACCATCCCACCGTCAACGACAATCGTCTGGCCGGTGACATATCCAGAATCTTCCGAAGCCAGGAACAGACATACGGCAGCGACATCTTCGGGTGTCCCAAACTTCGCAAGAGGAATCGCTTCCTTCATCTTTTCTTTAAGCTCTTCAGGAAGCTTCACCGTCATCTCTGTCTGGATAAAACCCGGAGCAACGGCATTCACGTTTATGTTGCGAGATGCCAACTCTTTTGCTGCGGTCTTTGTCAGAGCGATGATACCTGCCTTTGAGGCAGAATAGTTTGCTTGTCCGGGATTCCCGATTATACCTATTATCGAAGCGACACTGATGATCCTTCCGCTTCGCTGTTTGATCATCGGCCGGGAAACCGCCTTGATACAGTGAAACGTCCCTTTTAGATTGACGTTGAGCACCGCATCCCATTCCGACTGGCCCATCCGTAACAATAAATTGTCTTTGGTGATGCCCGCATTGTTAACTAATATATCAACCTTTGTGAATTTGTCAAGAATTTTGTTCACGGCTTCCTCTACTTTGGAGAAATCCGTCACATCCATCTCTAAAGCCAGTGATCTCCTGCCTGTTGTCTGGATTTCTGACGCAGTCTCTTGCGCTACTGCCAGGTTAATATCTCCTACGACAATATCCGCTCCTTCCCTGGCAAAGGCAAGGCATATCGCCTTCCCGATTCCCCGTGCCCCTCCGGTTACCACCGCTACCTTATCTTTTAGCCTCATAATTTTACCTCTGCATAGACTTCGTTATGCCGGCACACATTTCACCAAATCATCCTTTTTCTCAATACTTATCACTTCTGCATCAGGACTAATCCGGCGCATTAACCCCTTTAATACTTTCCCGGGCCCGAATTCATAGAATTTAGTGACCCCCTCCTTCAATAAAAACCTCATTGATTCTTCCCAGCGCACCGAAGAAAAAACCTGGTAATAAAGATTCTCTTCTATCTGGGGAACCTTCCATTGAGGCAGTGCGGTATAATTGCTGATAACCGGAACAGAAGGAGCCTGAGGGGGAGTCTTTAAGAACACTTCTTTTAAACCAAACGCCGCTTCCTGCATTAATGAAGAGTGGAATGCTCCGCTTACTTCTAGATCAATGATCCTAGATGCGCCGGCTACGGTTAGTGCTTCTTTCGCCTTTGCGACGGCCTCTTTCTTCCCTGAAATCACTATCTGTTCAGGAGAATTGATATTCGCTACCTCCGCCTGCGACCTAAGACAGATCTCTTTCACGGTCGCAAAAGGAATACCTATCACCGCGGCCATCGTCCCGGGGACTCGGCTGGCTGCCTCATCCATGAGCTCTGCCCTTCGCCTCACTAACGATATCGCATCTTCAAAACAAAAAGCGCCTGAGGCAACAAGCGCCGAATATTCACCGAGACTCAACCCCGCCATATACGATGCCTGTACCGCAGACTGTCTTTTAAAGGCTTCAAAAATGGCCATCGTTACCGTCAGAATAGCCGGTTGAGAGATAATCGTGCGCGTAAGCATCTCTGCGGGACCTTCAAAACAAATCTTACTAAGAGAAAATCCTAATCTCTTGTCGGCCGCTTCAAAGATCACCCTACTTTCGGGAAAGGCCTCATACCAGTCCTTGCCCATACCGATGTATTGCGAACCTTGCCCGGTAAAAAGAAACGCTACTCTTCCCATATGATTACCAACGCACCACGCACGCCCCCCAGACCAACCCTGCGCCAAAGGCATCTAAAAGCACTACATCATTCTTCTTTATTCTCTTTTCGCGAACCGCCTCGCAGAGCGCCGTTGCGGTAGAAGCAGATGAGATATTGCCGTATTTTTCTATATTAAGGTATATCTTCTCTTCCGGAAGACCGAGTTTCTTGGCCATTGCCCGTATAATACGGATATTCGCCTGATGCGGTATCACCAAATCAATATCTTTACATTCAAGGCCAGCCTTCTTTAACGCAATTTGCGCCGCTTCAGCCATCAGGGTTACCGCCAGCTTAAACAGCTCATTGCCCTGCATCTTTATATAATGCATCCGCTCATCGAGCGTCTTAGAAGAAGCAGGATTGCGTGATCCTCCGCCAGGTACCAGTAATAAATCCGTCTTGGAACCATCGCACCCTAAATAGCTAGAGAGGATTCCTCCTGTTTTTACTTCGCCTAATA
>JAHISH010000133.1 GCA_018818365.1 Candidatus Omnitrophota bacterium
ATTGTCATTGGATTGGAAGGGTTGATTAAAGGCAACCCCGCGAATGAGGGGGCGGTCAATAGCATCAAACAGCAACTCAGGCAATCCCTGAGAGGGGTGGTTGACGAATTAAGAAGCGAAAACTACATTCTACTTCCCCATGCATCTGAGTTCGGGAGGCTGGTTATCCCTGAGGGCAAAAAAGCTATTTTTGTGAATGAACATCTTTTTGATTGGCAGGGAGCAGTAAGCATGGCTGCAGTGAACGCAGTAGTGGTTCCGGGAATGAGAGTGGGAGGAGAAAGAGGCGTTCCTCTTATCGTTGCTCCTTTTAAAGATGAAGCGCTTACTAATGTATCCGGCTTCTTAAGGCACTGGCATACTTTGACGCAGGCAGCGCGCATACCGTTGATTAAAACCGGCCGCTTTATCTGTCTGCCTTCTGTATTGGGATTGCGCTTAAAAGAGCTTGCGGAGAAGAGAAAGTCCGGATTAGGTGCTTTGGAGACGCTTGAGTTTACCATGCTTGCGCAGCTGGTCAAGATAATCGCTGCGGATGAAGTAGTTACTTCCTATGAAGTTGCTCAGCCGAAAAAGGGGCTGGAGGTGGAAGAAATTTCATTTACCAAAGTAGAAGGGGGTATAGACGCTCAGGCAATTAATAAATTCCTCACTACTTTACCGCGGGAAAAAGTCGAAGAATCCAGAGACCTGCTTGGTGTATCTCAGAGAGTCTTTGAAACAGCACTTAAAATGGCCAGGCTGCAATCAGGTAGCTCCGCAAGCGAGCAATTGCGAGTTCTTACAGACATAACGATTCTTATGGCAAAGGCTGGCAGGATTGACGAAGCCTTAGAAATAGCCACAAATGAAATATCAGACCCAAACTATAAAAGTGCGGCTCTTGCGAATATTGCTATTCTTATGGCAGAGGCTGGCAGGATTAACGAAGCCTTGGAGATGGCCAGCCTTGAAGTAACCGATCAACGAAGAAGATCCTTTGTTTTTGCGAAATTAGCTAACCTTCTGATGGGCCCTAGTCGGATGAAACAATCGCTTGAATTATTTAATGAATCAGTAGAAAAAGCTCAAGGACTATCTGATTTAAGCGATCGCTCAGAGATCCTTAAAGAGATAGCTAAACTTATGGCAGAAGCTGGCATAAGTGATTATGCGCTAAAGATAATCAGAGATCAAGAACCACACCCGCACAAACAAAACTTAGCCTTTGTAGAAATGGCTGAGCATCTAATAGAAATTGGTAGAGTAGAAGAATCTTGGAGTATCTTGGATGCGTCGCTTGAGATAGCGAGAAAACAAGTGGCACCATCTTTCAAAGCAGTTGATTTTGCAGCTATTGCCAAGGTTTTGGTAAAAGCTAACAGGAGCCAAGAAGCCTTGGAGATAGCCAGAAAAGAAATAGGATTTCCAAATGATAAATACTCCATTTTTTCAGAGGCTGCTAAGAGTTTTGCAAAGGCGGGTAAGAACGCAGAGGCAGAGAGTGCTTTTGAAGAGTCCTTGGATGTAGTTAGACATCAGATACGGGATACAGCTTTCCAATCCATCGCACTTGCAAATGTAGCGGTTGCGTTAGCAGAAGTTGGCAAGATTGAGGAAGCGTTGGAGATAGCAAGGAGCGAAATCGCGCCAATCAGAAGATCATTCTGCTTAGAGGGAATTGCTAAAGTCTTGGCAGAGGCTGGCAGAATAGAAGAGGCTCTGGCAATAGCCAGGGATGAAATAACCGATCCCGCGCATCAATCCGCAGCCCTTGCACAGATCGCTAAGGTCTTGGCAAAACAAGGCAGGAGTGAGGAAGCCTTGGAAATAGCTAGAGGTGAAATAACGCAAGTAACCGAGAAAGCCCAAGCCTTTGAGGATATAGCCCTGATATTGGCAGAGGCAGGCAGGTTTGACAAGGCCTTGGAGATAATTGAAAAGAATGAGATTAGCTCAAAAGCCGTTGTCGTTGCACGGATAGCCAAGAATCTCGCAGAAGCCGCAAGACGTAAAGAAGAGGCCCCCAGAAACACCCTGGTTGGATCTTTGGATATCGTGCGAAACGAGATTACGGCCTTAATCACTAAAGTCAAAGCTCTTGGAGATATAGCTAGGGCCTTGGCCGCGGCAGGCAGAGAAAAAGAAGCCCATACAGTCATTGAAGAAGCTTTAGATATCGTTCGATTCCAAACTACTACCCCACTCGATAAGTGTAAGCTTACTTTAGAAATAATCAGAGCTTCGATAGATATTGGCGAGATTGCTTACGCTAACAAAATGTTGGATCAGATTCTGGATACAGCCTGGAAAATAAAAGATAGATCCATCAAGAGTCGTGTCCTTGCAGAGATGGCTGAAGTTTTAGCAGGAGCAGGCAGGCATGGAAGATCTCTGGGAGAATTTGATGAAGCACTGAATCTTGCCAGAACTGAGATGTCTGAACTAGTTGTTGCGCGAGATCTTGTAGAGATAGCTCGGCGTTTGGCAAAGGCTGGAGGAAATGATGAATCCCGGAAAGTGCGCGAAGAAGCCTTGGCGATGGCCAGAAATGCGATAAGTACCGTCGTCAATGACGAAGACTTCTTATATCTAGCCACAGTTTTTGCAGGATTGGGGATGCTTGATGAATCTTTAGAGATAGTTAGAAAACAGCTTTCCTTCGATCCAGTTGTTAAATCCAATGCTCTTATGGTGATGGCGAGAAGTTTTATATTGAGAGAACCGATTGATGCAGCAAGGATCGATAAAGCGCTGGATATTGCCAGACTTGAAATAACCATTCCAGTTTCGAAATCCCAGACCCTTGCAGAGATAGTCAAATTTTTAGTCAAGATAGGCAGGAGTGTTGAAGCTGAGGAGATAGCCAGAAATGAAATAGTTACGCCACACTTTAAATCCCAAGCCCTCGCAGCGATAGCCATTTCTCTTGGCGCTGCGGGTCGGAAAGATGAATCTCAAAGAGTGCTCGATGAAGCTCTGGATATAGCGCGGAATTTAATAATCGACCAGAATGATAAATCAGAAGCCCTGGCAGAGATAGTTAAGGGTTTGACAGAGATCGGTAGGATCGATGGAGCCTTGGATATAACCAGGAATGAAATACTCGATCCGCACTATAAATCCCTAGCCTTTGCAGCGATAGTCAAGGCTCAAGCGGCAGTTGGTTTTAATGACGAAAGAGAGGAAGATGAAATTGGCGTAGATGAAGGAAAAAGAGCCATTGTTTTATGGAAAGAACAGGTTCTAACATTACGCGATAATCTCATTAGCCAGATTCAAGCTGCGTACCAGCCATTTTTTAGAAGCATTCCTGCGGAGTTTAAAAGCGGTATTGAGGCGGACTTAACCGCGCAGGTTAATAATCTTTTTGAGGCTGAAGAAAAACAGATCCAAGAGAGGTTTGATGAGGCAATGCGGGAAAATAGGCAGTTCGATGCAAAGGGATTGCTGTTTGAAGAGTTTGCAAAGAGATCGGGGATGGTAGTCCCGCTTTTTGAAGAATACAGGAATACTTTTACCAACCGGCTTGCGACCGAGCCATTTTCCGCACAAGAACAGATGTGGAATAATCTTTACCGCAGTGTATTTGCTTTATGCGTAGATAACAAAATCAGCTTGGAGAGTTTAAACGAGGCGGCACTGGAAGCAGTAGCCTGCGGTTGGAAAGTTGATACACAAGAACGCATGGCATCAATGATTCAGATAGAGGGCTTTATCGAGGCACTCAAGGCCTCGCAAGAGTATATAAGTCTAGCCGATCTGCACCGGATCATTTCATTCCTGAGCGACTTTGTCAGCCGCAATCCACAGGAAAATTTGGCTATAGTGCAGGGGCAATTGGATATGATCCTTAACGCCAGCCCGCAGGTGCGAAGCGAATACCTGAAGAAGTTGGCGGCGTCATTTACCGATATTTCTCCAGAGCTATTAAGGGAGTATCTTAAGAATCCGGCTTCCGCGTATAAATTAGGTAAGGCGCGGGAGTTTACGGTATTTCTTACCAATAAGGTAAAACAGCTTGATGAAAAAGATGAGGTTGTCTACGCCGGAGAAGAAGAAATGCCGGAATCAAACTCAGGGGTCGCAATCTCCCAGATCGCGCAGCTTGAAGATATGCGGTTACGTTCTCCGGGTGCCACAAAGAAGCCGGTGATGGAGATCAATGAATTGCTGGGTGCAATCAGAGAGGACCGTATGCCGCAAACCTCCCCTGATGGAGAGGCAAAAATCATATATGATGCCAAGGCGCAGGCAGAGTCCGGCGCCTATGCACGCGAAATCGCCCAGAATTCCGATGACGCAACCATCGGTAAAGACGGGAGATTAGACGTGAAGTTCTACTTACAGCGGAACAGAACAGAGTATGTAGAGGAAGTAACCGATAACGGAACAGGCGCCTTGCATGAGATTGCTCTTTTGATCCCCTTGTCAACGAAAGAAGCAGCAGGGCAAAGAGGGGTGGGAGGATTCTTTGGGACCGGTAAGTTCACTATTTTCGAGGGAGTAGATAGGCTTGAACTTATCTCTAAGAATGCCGAGCGCGCATTCCAGTTTACCTTTGTGGTAGAAAGGGATTCTTCCGGGAATCCTACTTCTGTGAAGCTGACAAGTATCCGTAGGATTACTGACCCGGATTTAGCGCAAGGGGTGACTGTCCGTAGGATAAAGTCCGTAGAAAATACGATTCCTGAACTTGACCGGATGATTGCGGAGCGCACATGGAAGGTCTTTGCCGGTTTAAGCCAAAGGCAAAGATCAAATGGAAATGGTTCATTCGCAATTTATATGAGGGATAAGAATGGCGAATCTCGGCAGTTAGAAGGAAAGGTGGGGCAGGGGGATGAGGATTCTCGCGTACTCTCTGAATCTGATTTACGGATCCGCCAGCCCGGGAAGGATCAAGCGACCGATTACGGTAAATTTAAGATCATCCAGACTAAGGATATGCCGAATCAGATCGTTGACGCCAATGGCCGCAGAGTAAAAGACTTATCAGAAGAATACTTGGCATTAATACCAGAATCATTGCGTATGTTCATCAAAGAACGCGGGATCGTCATTCAGATACCGTTGCCTCTTATCCGTTCCAGGATGGGATTTGCGCATGAAAACCTTGCAGCCATACAAAAATATATCGCGGTTGAATTCTATAAGGCGATTGCCAACTTGGCTCTTACTCAATCACAAGTCTTTGAAGGACTGCCAATAGATTGGGAGACAAATGATAATTACCGCTATTGGAGCGAAGTAATGAAAGACAACCGTGTGGTGCAGCTTGCGGAGAAGATAAATCGCGGAGCATATGAGCAGATAGCCGCGGAAGAATTAGAATCCTTGCTTACCGAAAAAGGCTTGATAGATAATGCCGGGCGTTTTGTCCCGCTTATCCTTTTGCTCAAGGTTGATATTGGCCAAGCTACTCCGCAAAGTTTATATGCACGCAGGATGTTCTTCCAATCAGAGCGGGATAGCCAGAGGGCAAAAGAATCAGCTGCTTCACTGAATAGAATGGGGTATTCCTTTGACAGATCAGAGGTCCCCCGTGCGCAAGACATTCCTTTTTATCAGGAAAAAAGAAATCAGGCCAGAACTATTGCGACCGCGCATGAACAGTTGAGGCATATAGACCAATATATTATTGATCCTGAGAGTTATAGTCAGGCCGAAGAAGAGCTGGTAAAAATGGCTACGACGATGGCTCGGCTTTTCGGTCTGGAAGAGGTGTATTTGGTTTCAGGAGACGTGAGTTTTATGGGCGGGTTTACGTCGGTAAAAGGGAAAAGAGCATTTGTGATCAATCGCATAGTGGCACAAGCCATAGGTACCTCACAAGGCCATAATATTGATCTTGCGACAGACACCATTGTGCATGAGTTAGCGCATCTTTTGGAAGAATCGATGCATAGCGATACATGGAGTGAAGCTTTAAAAGGCGGGGTAGTATTTACGGATGTTACGAAATTCACCCACCAGTCGGTGGGCGTTTTTGCTGAGGCGATGAAGTATGTGGCAGCGGTGATACTTTATAATCATTCCCAAAATGCTGCCTATTCTACCGATGTTTTACCTGCAGGAGAATCTACTCAAGCTCCCACGGGTCCGGTTGTCTTGTCTCAAGAAGAAGCCTTAGCTATTGTCCCTGAAGATGGCGTAACCCTGATAGGCGATGGTCGGCATCTCACCCGCCAGCAGGCGCTACAGGCACTTGAAGAAGGAAATCTTGTTGCCATGCGCTCAGAGGATGGTTCTCTGCAGTGGATGACGCCGCTCCGCGGCGGCGCTCCATTAGCAGGAGAAATAAAGATACAAAGGGAAGAAAGAAGCAATGTATCCCCGATATCCGTGTACGCTTTATCTCGTGAAGAAGCTACGGCTATAGTTCCCATTGAAGGGATTACGCCTATGGCTTCAGATCGAAAACTCTCTCGAGAAGAGGCGCTGCAGGCGATTGAAGAAGGAAAGCTTATTGCCATGCGCGCAGAGGATGGTTCTCTGCAGTGGATAACACCAATACGTAGGGGAGCGCCTATAATAGGAGAGAACCTAGCCGTTACAACGACACAAGCAACAATTGTTCCACCAAGAACCGCACTAATGGCCATCTTCGATGAATCCCCACCAGCTTTATGGGATGAAGTAGAAGCAATGCTTAAAGAAGGTAATAAGGGGAGTCAATCTAAAATTAATGATTTCAAGAGACAATTTGGAAATAGCGCATGGCATCATATGGAGGTACCAGCTGAGATATTATTCGAAGATAACCCGATATTAACCCGCGTGGACACTGAATATGCAAAGTTTCAGGAGTATGCGGGAATGAATACTCCTGCGCCGCCCATTATGGTGGTAATCGAGGGGGATAAATATGTTATTAAAGATGGTTTTCATAGAGTAGTGGCGGCACGGTTGAGAGATAATAAGATGGTGGACGCATATATTACGATACGCCCCGATTATCCGATACCCGATGGGCCGAAACCGGAAGAAGAGGTAGTGGTCGTGCAACAAACTATTACGGAGATACAGCGCGATAGAGAAGCAAGAAAACCTGATGTCTTGGAAGATAGAAAGACAATACCACAGGTGGCATTATGGTATTCTGAAGGGGTAGAGGGAGATGAGCTTATTATGACTTCGGAAGTACATCGTGAGATAGAAGAAATGGGCAGATTAGCCGAAGAACTCTTTAGCGCTCATGCGCGTATGGATTTGAATCGTGTTGAGCAAATCCTTTTAAGTATTGGCAGCCGTTTTGCTTCTTGGGAGAATCATCCTACTTCTCCGCAGCTAAGGATTATTGCCAGGAGTCTTGGAGAAGAAGCATTGGAGCCGGCATATGATTTGGACATGC
>JAHISH010000134.1 GCA_018818365.1 Candidatus Omnitrophota bacterium
AGAAATATGTGCATAACGCGACTTCTAAGACCATCAATTTTGCCCATGAGGCCAGTATTGAAGAGGTGCGTAAGGCGTATCTTTTGTCGTATGAATTAGGATGTAAGGGGATTACTATTTATCGCGATAAGAGCCGTGAAGAACAGGTCCTTAATATAGGAAAGCCTGATGAGAAGAAAGATCGGAAATCTTCTGGCGAGAAGAAAAGAGAGATTGCGCCGCGTCCTCGTCCCGAGGTGATTACCGGCACGACCACTAAAGTTACCACGGGTTGTGGCAATCTGTATGTAACTATCAATGTTGATGAAACGAGTAGGCCTTTTGAGCTTTTTACGCAGATGGGAAAGGCCGGTGGCTGCGCCGCCTCACAACTTGAGGCGTTAGGCCGGTTGGTATCGCTTGGTTTTCGTTCCGGGATTGAAGTAAAGTCTATTATTGAGCAGTTGCGTAATATTCGTTGTCCTTCCCCTTCATGGGAAAAAGGACAGAGGATATTTTCTTGTTCCGACGCGATCGCACGCGTCGTAGAAAAGAGGTTAGTCAATATACAGGCTGCTTCGGTGGAAGTGGATGCAGAAGTCGTGGCGATGAAGCACTCTTATGAAGATGAGCATGGCGTGGGAAGCAGTTCTTCCAGGGGAGATATTATAGGGGTTTGTCCTGATTGCGGAGGAGCGCTTCGCCATGAAGAAGGCTGTGTGAAGTGCCATGCCTGTGGGTATTCGAAGTGCTAAAATAGTGAAAAGCGAAATACGAAGAGCGCAAAACGATCGCAGTTTGCGCTTTTCCCTTAGTGTTTTGCGTTCACAAAAATAGGATTATAAAATGAAAAAAATATTATATGTGGTGCTAGATGGTTTGGGAGATTTACCGCTATCGCAGTTAAATGATAAGACTCCGTTGGAAGCAGCGCTGACTCCGCATATGGACCGCTTGGCGCAAAGAGGCAAGACCGGAATTGTGTATCCGGTGGGGAAAGGGATTGCGCCGGAATCGGATATTGCGGTGATCAGCCTTTTAGGGTACGATGCGCATACACATTATACCGGACGTGGGCCCTTGGAGTCATTTGCCGAAGGCCTTAAGGTCGATAATGGGGATGTTGCTTTCAGGGTTAATTTTGCCACGGTTGCCGATGACGCCAAGACGATCAAGGACCGCCGTGTCGGCCGCAATCTTACCACCGACGAAGCGACCGCTTTGGCAAAAGAGATTAATGCCAAAGTATCTCTTTCAGGCGGAACCTTTGAATTCAAGAATACTATCGGACATCGAGGAGTCCTGGTGATCAGAGGCATTCGTGCGAAATTATCCGGTTGGATTACCAATACCGACCCTGCCTATGACCGTGAGGGAGTCTTTGGCGTTGCGAAAGAAAAGTTTGATAATCTTGTCGCAGAATCCCTTCCCATGCCGGGGTATGAGAAGTCTGCCGAAGCGGTTGCCGCCGCGGCATTATTGAATGAATTTACACAGAAGTCGCACAAAGTGCTGCAGGAGTCTTTGTTAAATAAGAAGAGACTATCGGAGAATAAGCTTCCTGCGAATGTGATCCTTTCCCGGGATGCCGGAGATCATCTTCCTGAATTTCCGCCTATAGGCGATATGTTTCACATCAAGTTCGGCTCTTTTGTGCAGATGCCGGTAGAGAGGGGAATTGCGCTTCTTACGGGCATTGATATTATTGATATTCCCGATTCGACGGGGCATGCGGATGTGGATTATCCGGTTTGGGT
This sequence comes from Candidatus Omnitrophota bacterium, assembly GCA_018818365.1. Lineage (GTDB taxonomy): Bacteria > Omnitrophota > Gorgyraeia > Gygaellales > Profunditerraquicolaceae > JAHISH01. The sequence continues at coordinate 1,737 of JAHISH010000134.1, forward strand.
GAAAGTCGCGCTTGACTCCGTGAATAAGTACGACGGGATCTATGTGCATATCAAAGGTCCGGATGAGCCTGCCCATGACGGAGATTACCAGAAAAAGAAAGAGAGCATTGAGGCGATCGATGCCTATTTCTTCGCGCCTCTTCTTGAAAAGTTAGATATTGCCAATACGGTGGTCGCGGTGACTGCGGATCATTCGACGGTATGTGCAATCAAGGCCCATTCTGCGGATCCGGTGCCGCTCTTGGTTTCGGGCGGATCGATAGAGCCTGACGGCAGCATGAGCTTCTCTGAGAAAGCAGCCAGGCTGGGTTCGATCGGAGAACTGTGCGGCCGTGACATCATGCCCCTCCTTCTAAAACTCGCCAGAGCATAATTAGGGACGGTTCTGAGATCGTGCTGAGAAGTGTCCCCTTAACTGGGTAGTTTGTCTACAAGGATACTTTTCTTCAGTCTGAAAGCATAGCTGCTCCAAGGATAGTCTTCAATGTACCAATTTAATCCTGCCCTTAGTGGATTTCCTTCAATATATTTCATGCATTCTTCAAGGTATCTATCTTGTGCAATGATTCGGCTCTTGAATCTATCTTGCCAAAGATGTCCTACTGTTTTGTACTTAAAGTTAAAGAAACGAGTATAGCTTAGATTAAGGCTGCGGAGTATTTTATTCACTATTACAGGTTCTTCAATGTGTAAGATTAGGTGCACGTGGTTTGGCATCAAGCAGAAACAATACAACTTGAATTGATGCCGTTTCTTATACTTTGACAACAAAGATAGGTACTTTTCATAGTCGGAATACTCCCGAAAAACCGATTGTTTTTGGTTCCCCCGCGTGATAATATGGTACACACAATTCTCCATGGTTATCCTGGCTGTTCTTGGCATAATATTCACCTCCTACTATAATTGACGTAAAAACTGCTATTTTCTCACATATTTTTTATGAGGGGGGACAGTTCTTATCTTGGCTTCAGAACCGTCCCTACAAAAATCTATGTATGATGTCATAATTATTGGGGCAGGGCATGCGGGCATTGAAGCGGCGTTAGCCTCTGCGCGGATGGGGTGCGCGACACTCCTCTTAACTTTCTCAAGCAAGACTATCGGTTTGATGAGTTGCAATCCCGCTATCGGAGGAGTTGGAAAAGGGCAGCTTGTAAAAGAGATTGATGCGTTAGGCGGACAGATGGGGTTGGCCACTGATGCCTGCGGTATCCAATTCCGTATACTGAATGCCTCCAAGGGGCCGGCAGTGCAATCTTCCCGCGCGCAGGTGGATATGCGGCAGTATCAGGAGTATATGCAGGGGGTAGTGGTACATCAAAAAAATCTTACCGTCAAAGAGGACGAAGTTGAACAAATAATCATTAGGGATGAGTGTGCCTGCGGAGTTTTGAACTCATCGGGCGAAAAGATTGAAGCGCGTAACGTAATTATCGCCTGCGGAACATTTTTAGATGGCGTTATCCATGTAGGATTAAAACACAAAAGCGCAGGCAGGATCGACGAGCCTGCCGCTATAAGATTAGCTGAAAATCTTAAACAGATAGGCTTTAATCTCCTTCGCTTTAAGACTGGGACCTGCCCGCGTTTAGATAAGAAGACCATTGATTTCTCTGCGTTGATTCCCCAGCAGGGAGATTCTCCGCCTAACCCATTCTCCTTCCAGACTAAAAGAATAACCACGCCACAGGTCTCCTGTTATATCACCTATACCGACACCAAGACCCATCAGATTATATTAGATAATCTCGATAAATCACCGCTTTATACCGGGAAGATCAAGGCTGCGGGTGTGCGCTACTGTCCTTCTATCGAAGATAAGATCGTGCGGTTCCGCGAAAAAGAAAGGCATCAGATATTCCTTGAGCCAGAGGGCATGAATTCGGATTGCATATATCCTAATGGATTGTCGACGAGCCTGCCCGAGGAAACGCAGAGTATGATCCTGCATTCCATAAAGGGGCTGGAACAGGCGAAGATACTTCGTTTCGGGTATGGCATAGAGCATATGGTCGTTGATCCTCTGCAGCTCTATCCGACGATGGAGACAAAATTAATCAAAGGATTATATTGTGCCGGACAGATTAACGGCACGACCGGCTACGAAGAGGCAGCCGCGCAAGGGTTGATCGCCGGCATCAACGCCGCATTACGCGTCCAGGATAAACCCGCATTGATCTTAGACCGTACCACCAGTTACATTGGCGTATTAATCGACGATTTGACGACGAAGGGTACCCAAGAGCCATATCGCATGTTTACTTCGCGCGTGGAGTATCGGCTTATCGTGCGGGAAGATAACGCGGATATCCGTCTTGGGGAAATCGGCTATCGTCTGGGGCTTTTGCATAAAAGGGATTGGCTGCGATTACAAGAGAAGAAGGCGGGGGTTGCAAAAGGGATACATTTCTTGCAAGAGGCGCGTATTCGTCCGAGCGCGGATATCAATGCGGCGCTGGAGCGCTTAGGGACATCGGCGTTACAAAAGGCAGTTACTTTGGAGGATCTTCTAAAAAGGCCCCAGGTCAGCTTAGAGGATTTAGAGAGTCTCGACCATATTAAACTGGATATTCCGGAGTCTGCAAAGAAACTTGTAGAGACTGAAATTAAATATGCGGGGTTTATCGAACGGCAGCGTAAGGAGGTAGCGCGTTTCCAGCACTTGGAAAAGATAAAATTGCCGTTTGACCTTGATTATCGCACTATCTGCGCTCTCTCGCGGGAGATCCGCGAAAAGCTTCAAGGATTTAAGCCCCTTAATCTGGGGCAGGCATCGCGCATTTCCGGAGTTACCCCGGCGGCAATCTCGCTTCTGATGGTGTATGTACGCAAGCTGAATATGCAGGAATAAGGTATGGAAAAGAATAATAATTTCAATCAGGAGCTCAAGAAATTCTGCCAGGACCGTGGGATTGACCTTTTCGGGGTTGCGGACATACGAGCGATGCGCGGGGAATTCGTCATCTCCGAAAAGGTCTCGGAGAAACTTCCTGGTGCAGTCTGCCTTGGGGTGCGGTTATCCGATAGCGTGCTTGAAGAAATATCCGACGCTCCTACGCGCCTTTACTTTCACCACTACCGCACGGTAAATGTTTTTCTTGACCAGACCGTCTTACAGATAAGCAATCATATTCAGCGAAAAGGGTTTCGGGCGTTACCTATCCCTGCGTCCCAGATAGTCGATTGGCAGAAACAGACCGCGCATCTTTCCCATAAGAAACTCGGGGTTCTTGCCGGATTAGGGTGGATTGGAAGGAATAATTTATTAGTCAATGATTGTCTTGGGAGCCAATTCCGCCTGGCAACTATTCTTACCGATATGCCCTTAACGCCGGATAAGCCCGTAAAAATCGATTGCGGGGATTGTCGGTTCTGTGTTACAGTATGTCCGGCGGGCGCGATTAAAGAGCGCGCGGAGGATTTCGATCACCACGCGTGCTTTGAGAAACTAAAAGAGTTCCAGAAGAAACGCCTGGTAGATCAATATATCTGCGGAGTCTGCGTCAACGTCTGCAAAAGAAAAGGACCATGAAAGAAAAAATATTGATCGTTGACGATGAACGCGATATCCTCAGGATGTTGGAATATAATCTTAAGAAAGAGAGTTTTGTCCCTATCCTTGCCTCTGATGGAGAAGAAGCCCTTGAGGCAGCACAGCGTGCCCATCCCCATTTGATCATTCTTGATTTGATGCTCCCCGGCATGGATGGGTTGGAGGTATGTAAGGCCCTTAAGAAACATTCAAGGACTGCGTCGATTCCGGTGATTATGCTTACTGCCAAGTCGCAAGAAGCAGATAAAATCATTGGTTTAGAATTAGGGGCGGATGATTATATTACCAAGCCTTTTAGCCCCCGCGAGCTGCTTGCCCGCATTAAGGCGGTCTTGCGTCGTTTCAAAGCCGAAGAGAAGGAAGAATTCATCAATGCAGGCACTATCGCCCTTGACTTATCCACGCGCATCGCGACTCTCAAAAAGAAACAGATCGAACTTACCTATAAAGAATTTGAATTGCTTGTGACGCTGATTAAGGCGCACGGGCGAGTGTTGACCAGGGATTATTTATTGGATAGTATCTGGGGCTATGATTATTCCTCTGAAATAGAGACGCGCACGGTCGATGTCCATATCAACCAGCTGCGTAAGAAACTTAAGACAGAGGGGAAACGTATCGTGACCGTTAAGAATATCGGCTACCGGTTTGATTATTAATTAAATGAATCTGTGGATTATAGTACTTACCGTGCTTATGGGGGCGGCAGTCGGTTGGTCCATTGGGGCCAATGATGCCGCTAATTGTTTAGGTACTGCGGTCGGATCGAAAGTATTGAGCTTAAAGCA
>JAHISH010000135.1 GCA_018818365.1 Candidatus Omnitrophota bacterium
CGTTACGCAATACACTGACCGCCTGTTGCACTCCAGCCTCAGCAAGCCAGAATGCTTGCGTGGACTCAAGATACCGCTTGGCAATACTACCCTCATTGACACTCCGAGAGATGATCGCACTGGCTAAGATCGTAAGAATCGCTATAATGATAAAACCAAAGATCATCGCGATTCCTTTATTATTCATTTCGCAGTCTCCTCTGTTCGGTAAGGTTATACCAAAAGGTCCTCGATTTCGCAACTTTAGTGGCATTCATTTCCACTTGAATCCGTGTCGCGTTCACACAGTCGGTACAATTGATCCCCCCCACGCAACAAAAATCCAACGCGTTTATATTGTTCGCAATCACCCGTGTGGTACCGCTTCCCGCGGGATTCTGCCTGAATATCTGCGTGCCGTTCTGGTAATAATTAATCTCGGAAGAATACGTGGTGCCATTGGCGCTGATACTCATGGGAATAGTAAAATTGACGGAACTGCCTCCCGACACGACAGAAATATTGGTGGCGCCGGTCTGCCTGAGTTCATTGAGCATTCCGCTCATTGCCCAGCGCACCTGTTCCTGTAATTCTACCGACGGCGTAGCAATATTCCAGCTGACCTCGGCGATACGAAAGACCGCTACTAACGCCCCCATAAGAATAGTCATAAGGGCCAGGCCTATCATTAATTCAATCAACGTAAGTGCGTTCAGCTTTCTCATTCGACGATTATCGTTTCTATACTGATACTTCTATCCCGGCGCGAACCGGTATCAAACCAATTAACCGTAGAATTGATATTAAGTACGTCAGTGCCGCTTACCGCGATCACAATAGTCTCGTTCGTCAAAGGGGTCATTCCCGTAGAGGCAATCGTGGCATTGTTCCAGGTCTGGCTGGTAACATTGGCGAAATCGAGGTTACGTATCTCTTCAAGCGCAAACTGCACGTGACTGGTCGCCGTAGAAAGCTCCCGGGAAGACTGGTTCAAAAGGATGGTCTTTAAGAATACCATCAAGAGCCCCGCCACGGCAATCGACAGAATAGTCGATGCCATTAATACTTCGGATAAGGTAAACCCCCGCCCTCTCATCTTACTCCTTCTTGATTGCATGGCTCTGAAACAAGAATACCTGCGGTGCTGACCGAATACACGGTCTTTCCCGTGACTGCGCACACGCTCGGAGCGCATGCACAGCTATAGCCGGTTTCTTCAAGCCGGGAACAGCTATATTGAAAACCTTTATATGAAGGTACCGCGGTATAGTCCTGGTCAAGATACGGAGGCGAATCCTTCTGCAATAGTTCCATCGAGACCGGATAAATACCGTTATGGTCCTTCGCGTAATTCTCTAAAGACGCAGCGATGCGTTTAAGGCTGACTTGGGCGAAAGAATCATTCTGGGCCACATTATACTTGATGAGCTTATCCAACGCGATACGCACCAATAATGTCGTAATCGCGATCACCAGCATAATCGTCACAAAGCTCTTCGCGCGTTTAGAATACATGTGTAGCATACTCCTATACTATAGAAATTATAATAAGACGTTTGTATTATATCATGCCCTACTCTTTTCTGCAAGAACAATTAAAAAAAAACCCACACCCGGCGCATGCCAGGTGTGGGCAATACAAAAAACTTCACTACGGTGTCGTCGAAAGCAATGCCTGACATGCGTCATGGCCAGTGCCCGCCGCAGCGCCTACCCTTACGACTCCATCCTCAGTAATACAGAATGCGCGTACGCCAGTAACTCCAGCGGCAACAGGAACCGCGGTCACACAGAACGTATTCGCGTCATTGGCGGTAGTCGCAAAATTGTATCCGCCCTTGGCGCACGGTTCTGCCGCGCAACCCAACACGTTATCAATAAACGGTGGTGCCGCAGTACCCAATGCGGTAAGAGTCCCATAGGTAGCCCCTTGTGAACGGAAGGCAATCTGGGCTGTCGCAACCGTCTGCAATGCCACCTGAGTGGTAGATTCATTAGTAGACAAGCGCGCCCTTAACAGGTTCGGTACGGCTATCGCCGCCAGCAATGCAATGATGGCAACAACGATCATGATTTCAACGAGTGTAAAACCTTTTCTATTCATAGTAAAAAGCCCCCTTTCTAAGGTAAAATTAACTTTGCTGCGTCTACTCATCACAACCGTCTTTCTTTTCTAGACTAGGATTATAACTTCAGCTTCTTATGCATTAAAGACGGATTGCTCCTTTTCACGCAGGAGTCCCCTTTTTAATTGTACTCTTTTTTATAACACCTCCTTTCTCCTTTGTCAAGGTAAATAACCCCAATAAAAAACCTATCCGCCATAAGTGGGAATAGGTCTTGGGGGTTCTCGCATAATTATTATAAATCCTTAGTACTGTTAAATTTACCCCTTCCTTACCTCCACCTGATGGCCCCTTCTACTTTAAGTATAGCATATCGCCCCTACTATTTCAAGTCCCCCGATTATGAGGGGGTAGTAGGACCAAGCGCTTGGCATTGGTCATGGGTGGTACCTGACGCCCCGCCTAACCTGACAATACCATCTTCGGTAACACAGAAACTCCTCACCCCACTGACATTAGGGACATTCGGCACGGCAGTCACACAGAAAAGCTGTGCCGTATTCTCCGTAGTCGAAAAATCATACCCCTCTTTAGTGCAAGGCTCTGCGGCGCAACCTAATGCGTCATCAACATACGGAGGGATTGAGGAGCCTAATTCAGGAAGTGTGCCATACCGGGCATTTGCAGCCCGGTACGAAAGCTGCGAAGAAGCAACACTCTTTAACGCCACCTGCGCGGCAGTATCATGAGTAGTCAAGCGAGACCGAAGCATACTGGGAATCGCCATACTGACTAATATCGCCAGGATAGCGACGACAATCATGATTTCAATAAGCGTAAAGCCTTGTACTCTTCTCATCGTGCCTTGAGCTCCTTTCAGGGTACGCAGTACCACATTATACCGCATATTTATATTCGGAAAGCTTTTTGATACGTTTGAGCATATTCGGATGGGTGCTTAAAGCCTCTAATAACACATCTCCAAAACCTACCCGCACCTCTTTATTGCGTAACGCCGCAAGCTCCGAAGTATCAATGGTCCCGCTTCTATCTAAATCCAGCTGGCTTAAATCCTTAATCTCGCGCAACGCCTTTGAGGGATCATTGATAAAGAAAGCCTTCAAGCCCTCAACCTCTTTCAACGATTCCTTATTCATGCGCGCCGAACCATATGCCAGTTTATAAAGACTAGACGCCAATGCCGCAGGCTTATTCCCTAACAGTATCGAACCACGGTCGGCAAAATACTCTCGGATACGCGACGCATAAAGTACTAAAAGATTGGTAATAAAATAAAAGAGGAATGCCGCCAGTCCAATCAGTGCGGTATTGCCTCCCTGGGAATCGCGCCGGCGGCCAAAAAAGAGGAAGTGCCACGCCAGGCGATACATGATCATCGGGACTACCGACAGAAGTGTAATCGTCAACACATCACGGTTTTTAAGATGGCTGAGCTCATGCCCCAGCACCGCTTTGAGTTCCTCTTCGCTTAAAAGACTCAAAATCCCTTCAGTCACACAAACCCTGCCGTCCTTAAGGCTTCTTCCGAATGCAAAGGCATTAGGGATAGCAATACGGGCGATGCCGATTTTAGGCATCGGAATCTGCGCGCGCATGCTCAAGCTTTCGACGATCTGGAAAAGACGCGGGTTCTCTTGACGGGTAATATACTTCACCCGCATGGACCACTCGACAATCTTAGGCCCCAGCATATACTGCAGGAACATTATCCCCAGTGAAAGAATCAGATAAAAGGTAAAATTGCCTATTCCCAAATACGAGCCGATCATAACGGCAACCGCATAGATAATCCCAAAGAGCACCGCTAATAACAGCCCCATACGTACATGCAGGAAAAACATTTGAATCTCCTCCTTAATCCGCTTCTGCTACTTCGTTTTTACCACAAAGGCCTCGATAATGAACCGCACGATTGAATTATCGGGATCATCCGTATGCACATAGATAAATTGTTTGGTCTGCCCGTCATACCCTTCAGAATTAAAGGTCACCTCGATGAGACTCTCTTCGCCGGGAAGCACCATTTCCTTGCGCGCGCGCGACGCAGTACACCCGCAGGAAGTGTCGACCTTCTTAATACGAATGGGCGTGCCCCCTTCGTTTCTAAAGATAAACTCATGAAAGGCTTTCTCACCTTCCCTGATCCGGCCGAAATCCCAACTCGAAGATTCGGACTCCTCACTAACCGCAGCATATTCCCGCGCCCTCGCGCCGACCGGTAACAAAAAAAGTACCGCCGCGAACACGATACTGTAATAGACTAATTCTTTCTTCATCGTATTGAACTTCAGTATAGCACGCCAAAAATGACGAGTCAATCTTTATACGTCCTTAGGTAGTATACTGAATTGTGTGTAAATTAGCTTTACAGTAATTAAAAAAGGCGTATCTTTCTGTTTGGAAAGCTTATCAACCCGGGCCTGACAGAGCCCTAACCAGAAAGGATACGCCCA
>JAHISH010000136.1 GCA_018818365.1 Candidatus Omnitrophota bacterium
TAAGGCCTACATTAAAATCTCCGTCTGTAGCAAGGATTACCCGGTTATTGCCGTCTTGACGCAGATTCTTCTTGGCGATCTCATAGGCCTGCACAATCCCTGCGGCACCCGCAGTAGAACCACCGGCCTGAAGATTCTCTATTGCCTGCATGATGATCTCTTCCTGGTCACCGGAAACTGAATCAATGACCACGCCAGAAGCACCTGCATAGACTACGATTGAAACTCTGTCTTCAGGGCGCAACTGCTGCACCAGGAGACGGAATGCCGACTTTAAAAGCGGGAGTTTGTTATAATCCTTCATAGAGCCGGAGACATCGATAAGAAACACTAGATTACTTGCAGGAAGATCTTGTGTCTGCATAGTCTTTCCTTGCAGGCCAATAAGAGCAATCCTATGTCCGCTATTCCAAGGACAGACAGCGACTTCGGTAGTTACCGAAAACGGATCTGTTCCTTGCGGCTGCGGATAGTCATAGGTAAAATAATTTACTAACTCCTCTATCCGTACCGCATCTTCCGGTGGGAGTGTATTCCCATTGAGGAAACGCCGCACATTCGCATAAGAGGCGGTATCTACGTCAATCGAGAATGTAGAGAGCGAATCATTACGCACTAGACGGAATTCATTCTCGTAGATACGATTATAATCTTCCTGAAAGAACTCGCTCTGAGAAGGATAGTATCCTGCCAAAGAATCCTCTTGCATCATCCTTTGCATCAACGTTTGTGGAGGAGGGCTATACCCCCCACTATAATATCGTTGCGCATCCATTACGCCTTGGTATGCAAATACAGGCCCTTGCATCGACGGCTCCGATAGCTTAATTTTTAAGGCAGGATCATGTACTGTGGGTACCTGTGAGACCACAGGAGGAGGAACCTTTGGCGCAACGTGCGGCGTAGTTACTGCAACCGACTGGTTCTTATCAATAGGCACCTGCGGCCCTTTGGGAAGATACTGTTTCCCGACAAAAAGAACTACTAATACTGCTGCTAAAACGCCTGAAGGGACCATAATGGTCCATGTCTTTTTCATTTGACTTGTGCCCCTTTCTAACTCCTGGGCAACGATCGTATTGCGTACCGTGCTCTCAAACCCTTCCTCCATCACAGGGGCACGCCATTCTTTGAGCTTTACCGATAGCAATTGAAGCTGACGCAATTCATCGCGACAGCGCGCACATCCGGCAAGATGCGTCTCAATAATACGCCTCTTCTTTTCAGGAAGCTCGTTATCCAGATAACTGCTTAATTCCCGTATGTAATGGCGTCTAAACATGATCTCCTCCTTTGGTCTCTTCAAGAAAAGGAAGAAGTTTTATTTTAAGGTTCTGTCGAGCCCGATGTATCAAGGTTTTGACCGTTCCCAGGGATGTCTTTAAGATACGCGATATCTCCTGGTAATCAAGATTGTGATATTCCCGTAAGATCAAAGCTTCTCTCTGGAGAAAGGGAAGGCTTTGTATGCATTGCTGCACGATACGCGCAACATCTTCTTGCGCTGCCTGTTCCTGCGGAGAAGGATCGGCGCTTGCAAATTCCAACAACTCATCGGGATCATCCTGGCGACGAGGCCAGATCCCCCACCACTTCCTCTTACGTAAGATGCTCACACAGAGATGATGGGCAATACTGAACGCCCAGGTAGAGAACTTACCGATAGGCCTATAGGTATGGCGGTACTGATGGATTCGCAAGAATGTCTCTTGCGCAATATCACGGGCATCCTCTTCGTTGCCGATCACGCGAAGGGCGAACTGAAATAAAGGAGTGCGATACCGCCTTACGAGCTCATCCATAGCCTCTGCCTTGCCTTCCATATACTGCTGCATGACCTCTTCGTCACGGTACTCTTGCATAGTGCGCCTTTTCCTTTCTCCACCTAGTTATACGCACAAACAGGAGAAAAGTTTCACTTTTTTTACGATAAACTCAGAGAATCAACATCGCGTCGCCATAACTGTAAAAACGGTATTGTTGCGCTATGGCTTCCTGATACGCTTTCTTCGCTGGCTTCTCACCCGCAAATGCGCAGACCAGCATAAAAAGCGTGGTCTTGGGAAGATGAAAATTTGTCAGAAGCGCATCGGCAACCTTGAATTTAAAACCCGGATAAATAAACAGATTAGTATCCCCCTCGGACGTACCCCGCGCATATGCTTCCAAGGCACGCAAAGAAGTAGTCCCTACCGCAATAATACGCGACTGCGCCTCTTGTGCGTTCTTAATCAGCCTCTGTGTTTGGTCAGGAATACGCATGTATTCCGGATCCATCGAATGCTGTGTGATATCTTCGGACTTAACCGGCTTAAAGGTCCCCGCGCCGACGTGCAAAGTAAGTCCGGCAATATGCACGCCGGAACCACTCATCGTGTCAAGCATCGCTCGAGTAAAATGTAATCCCGCGGTCGGCGCCGCAATTGCTCCTTCTTCCTGGGCATAGACGGTCTGATACAATTCGTCATCGTCTGCATCAGGTTTCCTTTTTATATACGGAGGAAGCGGCATACAACCCAGTCGGTAGACCTCTTTCTCGTCCTTAAGATTAAAGGTAATCTCATTTCTTCCGGTAAGTACTCCACGCGCGGTCGCGCCGTTAAAAATAATCGTCTCTCCGGTTTTGATACGCGCGGGCTTGACCAACGACTCAAAACATGCCTTTCCTTTATGGTGAAGCAACAGAACTTCAACCTTGCCTCCGGTGACACGCTTCCCGAATAAACGGCAGCGTCGCACGCGGGTATCATTAATCACCACGATATCTTCTTTACGACAGTATTTTAGAAAATCCCGGAAAGAACCGTGCGTAATCTGTCCGGTCGCGCGGTCTATAACAAGCATTCGCGCGGCATCACGCTCTCTCAAAGGATATTGCGCGATACGATCTTTGGGCAGATGATAATCAAAATCAGAGAGTTTCATGTTCGGGATACGGGTAACGGGTGTCGGGTTACGGGGATACACTATATGCATAGACTACTTGATACGGTTCACGGTAACGACTTCGGTACCCGGATAATAATAAGAAAGGATCTCGCGGAACGAACGGCCGTCTTTAGCCATAAAGTATCCCCCCCACTGGCAGAAACCCACCCCATGCCCCCACCCCTTCCCTTCAAAAACCGCCTCGTTACCTGCGACGCGTACGGTAAAATTTGTGCTACGCAGTATCCGGGGATTTAAGGCAAGCCGGAAATCTTTCGCTGAGATAGTAAGGGATTTCTTCGCGGAGATCAATTCTAAATCCACAATGCGTCCTGAGGTATTGCGGCTTATGATTCTGATATCCTTCATCTTCGTAATGGGATACCCTGCGCTCTTTAAACTCTCCTCTATCTGACTCAGAGCCAAGACGCAATGCCACTGGTAATGCGGAGAACCTTGGCAGAATTTGCACACGACCCCTTTTAAACACGCTACGTCGGTGTTCCATAACCGCGAGGCATCTTCGGTATGTCCGCCGCAGGTGGCATGAAAATAGGCGGGGATAACCTTTTCTTGGAACGACAAGACCAACCCTGCGGTCTCCTCCACTACTTTGTTCGTACGCGACCGCTCTGAAGTCCGGCCTCCATATATTTGCGAATACTGATCATTAGTCAAATCAAAGACCTGGGAGCGGTTGGCCTGTTTCTGATAGACCGCATAACTACGGCACACGATTGCCTGGGCCTTTAATACCTCCATGGGCCAATAGTGAGACGCTTCGTGATATAATATTCCTTTGACATAATCCTCCAAATCAAGAATATTAACAACGGTAAGTTTCTTAGCATCTAATCGGAGACATTGGATATCTCCTCTAAATCTACGGCCGTTAATAAGAACTATATCCTCTTGAGAGAAAGGAGAAATCACGATCCTGCTGGCAGATATACTGTGTCCGCCGATAAGAATGCGCCGTGCGTACGTAGAAACGGTGGTCATTAATTCTTTCCCTTCCCATAATGTTTCGTTGTCATCAAGACTTTTTACTTCATACGGGCCATGCACCTTAAGGCTGAAGGATTCCACATCCTGCAAGACCGCTACGCGGATCGTACCTGCGGCATGAGCGAAAAGAGGAGTAATAAGTAACAAGTAACTAGTAACGAGTAAAAGGAAGGGATTCTTCATCGTCGTGAAAATAACCGCCACGCCAGCGAAAGAAGCAGACTCACCAGCAATGAAGTCGCTAAGGGAAAATAAAAAGTGAAATTCTTGCGCTGGACATAGATATCGCCGGGAAGCCTTCCCAGGAAAGGGATTTTAGGGATAAAGAACAGCACTATCCCGAAGGTAATAAGCACTCCCCCGATAATAATCAGTGTTTTTGCGATTTCTTGCATCGTTCTATCTCCGAATAAATACACCCGCAGTAATTCTGGCAA
>JAHISH010000137.1 GCA_018818365.1 Candidatus Omnitrophota bacterium
AAAGGGGCCCCGGATAAGAATAATTACCGCAGATTCCGTATCAAGACGGTTGTCGGAATTGATGATTACCAGATGCTGGCGGAGGTAGTACGCCGCCGCTATACCAGGGTTCTTCGGGAAAAATTACCATTTCCCGACTTGGTGCTTATTGACGGGGGCAGGCAGCACCTTTTGGTTGCCGCGCGGGAGATTAAGGCTTTAGGTCTATCTATTCCTTTAGTCAGTATTGCCAAAGAAGAAGAAAACATTTATACGCCGTGCGGTAAAAGCCCGCTTCGTTTTAGAGCGGATACGCCGGCATTGAATCTTATCCGCCGCCTCCGCGATGAGGCGCACCGTTTTGCGGTGGCATATCATCATCTGTTAAGAAGAAAGAAGGTATTGGGCAGATGACTTCTTTTCAGATACGCGTCTATCAAGCGGTGCTGCGTATCCCTCTGGGGCAGGTGCGCAGCTACAAATGGGTTGCCACGAAAGCGGGAAGCCCACGCGCCTGTCGTGCCGTAGGCCAAATTATGAAAAAGAACCCGTATCCGTTGATCATCCCTTGTCATCGGGTAATAAGAAGCGATAAAAATATCGGTGGATATTCCAGGGGAGTGCGTTATAAAAAGATGCTTCTGAATCTGGAGAAAAAACTTGCACGTACGCTTCACACAAAGCCAAATTGTTTTGCTACGCATATATCCGGTAAGGTGGTATAATACTTTTTTAAGGAGGACGGTATGACAAAAATACGACAGTTATTGAAAGAGATGATCGACAAGGAGGCTTCGGATTTATTTTACCGTGCCGGGGGCACTACGCGTTTTAGAATCGACGGCAAAGTTGTCGTGGTCGATACTGTGCTTTTAAGCGTTGATGATGTGATGATGGCAGTCGAAGACCTTGCGACCTCTCTCCAAAGAGACGCCTTTCGTAAACACGGCGATGTTGATTTTTCCTTGTATCTCGAAGAGCTTAAGTATCGTTTCCGCGTGGATATCTTTATGCAACGCAACTGGCCTTCGATCGTGATCCGCCGGATAAAGGGCGCCACCCAGACTTTTGAAGAACTCAATCTTCCCGCCGAGACCATTCGCAAACTCTGCCAGGAGCCCAGGGGATTAGTGCTGTTGACCGGGACAATGGGAAGCGGAAAATCAACGACTATTGCCAGCATGATCGAGTACATCAATTGCACTATGCAGAAGCATGTTTTGACTATTGAGGAGCCGATTGAATTTACCTTCGAAGATAAGAAGTCGATTGTCAATCAGCGCGAGATCGGCGCGGATGTTGCCTCGTATCCGGTGGCATTGAGGACCTTGACCTTACAGAGCCCCGATGTGATCTTTCTCGGGAATATCCGTGATGCGGAGACCATGTCCGCGGCAATTACCGCCGCAGAAACGGGAGCTTTGGTATTAAGCACGTTGCATACGGTCAATGCCGTACAAAGCATCGAACGTATGATTAACTTCTTCCCTCCGCATCAGCAGCAGGAGACCAAAAATCAGCTTTCCGGACTTTTGAAAGGAGTTCTCTCCTTACGTTTAATCCCGTCTAAAGACAAGAAGGGGCGCCTTCCCGCATATGAGACCATGTTATTGACCCCGACGATCAGCCGATTGATCCGAGAAGGTAAGCTCTGGGAGATCCCGCATTTTCTTGAAGAGGGAGGGATTTTCGGCCTGCAGTCATTCAATCAATCGCTCGTCAAATTGGTTAAAGAAGGGAAAATCTCCGAAGAGGAAGCGGGGAATTTTGCGGATAATAAAGAAGAGTTCGATCTCTGTCTGCAGGGAATAAAGAGAACATAAAACCTAACTCTTAAAACAATTATGAGGAGAGAATCATGTTAGAAGAATTAAAATCAAGGCTTTCATCGTTGCAGGCCCACCTAGAACAACTCCGAGGTTATCTTTGACATCGATGCCAGAAAAAAACTCATCGAAGAATTATCCTCTCGTATGTCCCAGCAGGGTTTCTGGGATAATCAAGAAGAATCTACAAAGGTCGTCAAGCAGTTAAAATCCCTCAAAAACGCGGTTGAGCCCTGGGAAAAGGCGTTTCGTACGCAGCAGGAGCTACAGGAGCTTAGCCTGATCCTCGATTCCGGGGAGGGCGCGATGCTCGCGGAACTTGAGAAGAATATCGGCACACTTACCGCCGAGTTGGAGCAGCTTGAGTTTACGATGCTCCTAAGCGGAGAGCTCGACGCCAATAACGCTATTTTAAGCATCAATGCAGGTGCCGGGGGGACCGAATCCTGCGATTGGGCTTCAATGCTGCTTCGTATGTACAGCCGTTATGCGGAAGAGAATAGCTTTCACGTAAAGATACTCGATATCCTCTACGGTGAGGAGGCGGGGGTAAAAAACGTGACTATGCTCATAGAAGGAGAGTATGCGTATGGGTATTTGAGTGCGGAGCGGGGGGTGCACCGGTTAGTGCGTATTTCTCCTTTTGATGCCAACAAGCGCCGGCATACCTCATTTGCCTCCGTCGATGTAATCCCCGAAGTCGAAGAAGCAGTCGATATCCCTCTGGAAGAAAAAGACCTGCGTATAGATGTCTATCGCTCTAAGGGTGCGGGAGGCCAGAGTGTGAATACCACCGATTCCGCGGTAAGAATCACCCATATCCCGACGGGATTAGTGGCGCAATGCCAAAACGAGCGTTCGCAGTATCAGAATAAGCAGACCGCGTTAAAAATCTTAAAGGCGCGTATTTATGAAGCAGGCCGAAAGAAAAAAGAAGAGGCGCTGATGAAAACCTACGGCGCCGAGAAGAAGAAAATAGAGTGGGGAAGCCAGATTCGTTCCTATGTTATGCATCCGTACAGTTTGATTAAAGACCACCGCACTGATTACGAGACCGGCGACGTGAATAAAGTTATGGATGGCGGACTCGATCTTTTTATTATTGCCTACCTTAAGAAGAAAGCGCAAAAATAATCCCCCAATCATC
>JAHISH010000138.1 GCA_018818365.1 Candidatus Omnitrophota bacterium
GGATATTTCTTTCGTACTTCTGCGGCGATTGATAAGAGACCCAAGGGAGGCAAAAGTGGTCTAGCCTTAGAATAATAGCTCTCCTGAGGCAGAAAAAGAGCAGGATTAATGAGTATAATGTCCTGAGGATACTGTTCCATAAGAGAACAACTCGATATTTGACTCTCCCCTGCTAATATCTTCGTAGAATATTTCTAATTGCATAAGACTGCAGGGAATACAACGCGTTATATTCGATAAGGCATGCGGCGGTACAGGCTCGGCACGAGTGCGTTCCAGTCTTCTTCCACGCAGCTTCCACTCCTGCGTCAAGGCAATTGAGCGCTTCCACAACCCCTACGTTGACCGGACAAGGATACATATTACCATCGGTATCAATATAGGCATAACATCTTCCCGCCTGACACCTCGGAAAACCTACGGGGAGCGGCTCTTGATTATTAATTTTATCTTTATGATAGTCATTCCAGTACAAGAGTGCCTGATATGTCTTTTGAGAAAAGAATACCGGCGCACCGCGCTTCTTTGCCTGGATAAGCTGACGGAATAATTCTCGATATTGATGATCCGTCATCAACAACTCTTTGATATGAGGAGCGTTTATCGCAGAAGAATGGTACGCTACATTAATCAACGCCTGACAGCGGTATCGTTCGGCAATCGAAAGCACTGCTTCTACAGCATCAAGATTGTCCTTTACTATTGTGGCGTCAATAAGCAGACGTTTCCCCGCATTCTGTAAAACCTCCAACGCCTCGTAGACAGCCTGAAATGTTCCCTTCCCCCGCAAATAATCGGTCTTTGCCTCATCACCGTCTATACTGACGGCAATAGTGTCCAAAAGGAGCACATCCTGTAACTTCTTATAGACAAAATAGCCATTAGTAGTCATCCCGCACGACATCCCTTTTCCTTTGATATAGCGAATGATCTCTCCGATATCTTCGCGTATCAACGGCTCCCCTCCCAATAACGTCACGCGTCTCGTCCCCCCTGCATGCAACTGGTCAATGATCTTTTTCCACTCTCCACAAGAAAGGTCTTTCTTGCCCCGTAAGGGCACATTACAGTACAGGCAGCGTAAATTACAACGATCGGTAACCGACAGTTGTATATATAACGGTCGCCAGATCCCTGACAGATGCGACTTGACTGCCTCGACTCCTAACCCGATTGTCTCTTGAAATGCCATAGTCTATCAGTCATTCCGACTGCTGAGCGTACACAGTATCCCTAAATAATCAGAACAGGGCACCCGTATCGCATCTTCCGCGACTTCCCGTTGCAGACCCCCTCCTTGCATAAGATGCCAGTAAGGATACAGGCTGTGAAACGCTGCGGGACAAAGGAAATCGTTTCCCTTTACATGCACCGAATACTCTACATTATTCTGTAACACACACTCACTCTTCTTCATCGTATGGCTCATCACCTTCATTGCTATACGATAATCAATTATATCCAATGGATAGATGCGTACGCTTGTTTTCTTGATTGCATTCGCTAAGGATCTGACGAATACGTTCTGATAACGTGATTGTTTTATCAACCGAACCAATACCTGCCCCTCTCCTATGCTACAGGGAATAGACAATTCTCTTTCTATAGTCGCATCGTACATCAACGCAAGCACAAAAGGATAGATTACCTGGAATAAATGGGGACAGAACGATCCCGGCAGGAAAGGATCACTGAATATGCGGTCAACGGGATGATACCGGCATATTCCTGGCGCTGCCCGCATAGAAACGCAGACCCGGTTCTTCCCCACGCCTCGTATTTCCTCACAGGAAGGCATCCTTTTCTTCAAGGCCCGCATAAGCACGCGTGGGAATGCGCAGTTAAAATCAAGACTCATCGCCCCTGCTTCAACTTCATTAAGTCTCATTGTATCTCCTGCCCGGTAGTGGTGCGCGCATATTCCCTCTGCATTGAAGACACGAATTAAAAATTCCTTCTCCCCGATTGGCCCCACACCGACGACTATCCGTGCCTCTGGGTTAATACACCGCACCAGAACTTCATTGGGATACGATTTATTGGCATTCCCCTTCTTGAAATCAGAACTCCGGATTTCCTTTCGGTAATCTCTGGGCTTACGTCGCACCCATACAAACCATCCCCCATTACTTAAAGTAAAAAGATAGGGCACGCATTGATAGAATAAAAAAGGACATAGCTTTCTTAGAAAAGGATAGGCAATGTAGAAATCATCGCCCAAAAGATCTAAATAAGTTGCACAACGCGTCATGGAAGGGATTTACTTATATAAATATGTCTTGGCAATTCTCCACATTGATTCCGGATCAGTGAGAAAGAAATGGTTTCTCATATCTATCCTACTAGTTCGACAAAACAGACACGGGACAGTCCCTATATACTCCCAGGCCCCGCGCAAACCGACTTCTTTAATATTCTTTCCGAACTTACCAAAAAGAGGGGCGCAAGGGTACATGAAGCCATCACAATCAAGGCACATGAATGCCTCAGGAAGGCTACAACGGGTGAAAGTATACCCGGGAGGCAAAACATCACCCTCATTGAATATTTTCTCAAGGGGGGCATCAAGAGGATATCGCAAAATCGCATCAATCGCAGCAAGGGATTTATTAATCGGATACCCTCGCAATTTATAGTCTCTTACTTCCTGCCAAAATGCATACAGCTGTTTGGATGTCATCGAATATTCTAAATCTTTTGGCTTCATTATTGACACTTCGGAAACACCCAATTCTGTTTGATAGCGACGGGCAAGCTGAAACAAATAGCTAAGACTTCCAGCATTATGTTTTGTGAAAGTAGCTCGTATCTGTACGGGAATATGCTGGCGCAAGCATTCTTCAATACTTTGTATTGTTTTCTTAAATGACCCTTTCCCTCTATTCTTGTCATGCGACTCCTCTTCGCCATCAAGGCTATGACAGACCATAACAAGTTTCTTTAACGCAGGAATGTGATTTTTAGTAAAATAACCGTTTGTGGTAACATCCGCCAGTATTCCTTTTGCAGTTATATGCGCCACTAACTCTGAGAAATCTGATCTCAAAAGAGGTTCTCCTCCCACAATATTGACATACCGTGTCCCCATCGCATAGAGTTCATCGATAATCGCGAAGAATTCGGAGGTGGTGAACTCCTCAACGGTGCGATTATAAGAATCGGGGAAACAATAAAGACAACGCAGATTACATCGTTCGGTTAGAAAGAGCGAAACATAAAGCGGCTTCCTCTGTTTACTGAGACGCTGTCTTACCACGGAGGAAGCCATTCCAAGAAAACTCAAATATCTCTGA
>JAHISH010000139.1 GCA_018818365.1 Candidatus Omnitrophota bacterium
ATCCGCGAATTCAATAAAGAGGTTCCGATTATCGTGATCAGCGCCTATGTTGATGACCCCCATGTCAAAGAGGCAATGAAATACGGCGTCTCCGGAGTTTTTAATAAAGGCAAAGATTTTGAAGAAGGGTTGGCGCTATTAGAGGTTGCCTTAAAGATCCATCGCGGCTTAAGAAAATAGGAGAAAGAGCGCAAGTACTTTTCCCTTAAAGATGTACGAGGCCTATTGGAATTTTAAAGAAAAACCATTCGAGAATACCCCTGATCCGCGCTTCATTTATTACACGCAGCAGCATAAAGAAGCTTTGGCGCGCCTTATTTATGTTGCCCGCGAGCGTAAAGGGGCGGCTTTGTTAACAGGAGAGTACGGCAGCGGAAAGACGCTCTTGAGCCGCGTGCTCTGGCATGAACTTCAGCAGGAGAACCGTTATAAGTCCGCATTCATACTTAATCCCCGCTTATCCGGGGGTGAGTTCATTCAGGAGATAGTGCACCAGCTTACCGGTGCAGAGGCCCCTCCTAATAAGATCGAATTATTCCATATGTTGCATAAAGTGCTTTATGCCAATCACAGCGCTGACCGGCATTGCGTGATTATGGTGGATGAAGCACAAGCGATCCAGGAGAAAGAGATCTTTGAGGAGTTAAGGCTTTTATTGAATTTTCAGTTGGATAACGCGTTCCTTCTTACTATTGTGTTATTGGGGCAGCCGGAATTAAAGGAGGCGCTTGCCGGTCTTCCTCAGCTTCAGCAGAGAATGGCGGTGCGGTATCACTTAAAGGCCTTGAGCGAAGAAGAGACTAAGGCCTATATTGAGCATCGCCTTGCCGTTGCGCAGGCACAAAATAATATTTTCCAGGAAGATACCTTCCGGGATATTTATTTCTATTCGGCGGGGATCCCCCGTCGTATCAATACCCTCTGCGATCTGGCGCTCTTAGTGGGGTTTGGGAACGGCGAACATATTATTACACGCAAGGCCATTACAAGTATCGGGGATGATATGGGGGCTTCGACGGGCCAACAGCCTTCAGAATTAGGACCCGGTATCCCGAATCTTTAAAACGAGGTTAAAGGATGTTTAGTATCTCTGATATTCTTAAGAAATACAAAGAACCCCGGGCCAAGAGTGCTCCTGCTGTCGAGAAGAAGGTAGAGGTGCCGTTTCAACCAACGTTTCCTGTTAAAGAAAAGGATGAACCTTCCGTGGCCCGTTCTCAAGAAAAAGAAATAGTTACTGATGAGACGGTGGAGAAGCTCTACTATGATGCCGTTCTCTGCGCCAAAAAACTCTATCTTCCTTCTGCGGTGTATACGCAGGAGATTTTCGCGGAGATCGAGACCATTGTTTCCCGTATTAGTGCATGTTTTAGAAATGGCAACGAAGAACTTATCCGCCTTTGCGTAAGTGAATACCCTTCTGCTCAACATTTTCTCCCCTATCATGCCGTGAATGTATGCATGCTCTCCGTGTTCCTGGGGTCTGTCCTGGGTAGCCCGCCGCAATTTCTTTTAGAACTGGGAGTGGCTTCGTTTCTTCATGATATCGGGCTGAACGAATACTTCGATATCATTACGCAAGGAACAATTCTTAGCGCCGATGAACAGGGGAAGATCCAAGAGCATCCTCAGAAAGGGTATGATATCCTTCAAAGAGTCTATCCGGGAGCCAGCCACGCGATTTTGACCGCGGTGTACCAGGAACATGAACGATTAGACGGATCAGGGTATCCCCGGGGCCTTAAGAAAGACGAGATTAATGAGTACGCGGCGATTATCGCTCCTGTGGATGTCTATGAAGCGATGATCCATCAACGCCCTTACCGCAGCAAGTATACTCCGGTAGAGGCAATCTTTAATAATAAAAAGGCGTTTGACCACAAGGTGCTCAAAGCCTTGATAGAACGGGTAGGTATCTTTCCCGTAGGGACACTGGTGCGCCTTAATACCAAAGAGGTGGCGGTAGTAACCAGAATCAATCCGAACTCTCCCTTGCGGCCCCATGTAGATATTGTCCTGGATGCCCATGGGAAGAAATTAGCCCAGATCAAGCAGATCGATTTAAACGAGGATTCCGTTATTTACATTGAGGAGTGCATGAAGGATATTTCAATCACATGAAACAATTAATCCTTGCTCTTTGTATATTCGGGATGATTACGGCAGGGTATTGCCAAGATGCCGCTACCTTGCAGGATGAGGCACGGCGTTATTACCAAAAAGGCGATGCGCTTTATGCACAAGGGCAATATCAAGAAGCACAGCAGGAGTTTGGAAAGGCGTTAGAGATATTGAGGAAGAAAAAATCGTTGGTAAATAAAGTGACTCCTGAAATCATCCGGGAACCGAAAGAGAGTGAAGGAAACGTTACCCTTGAAGCGGTGCCGCAGCAGAAGGAAGCGCTTCAAGAACCTGCGCAGGAGAGTGCTGTTTCGGTTGAAGAACCTTTATCTGATGCAGCACCGGAGACGAAAGAAAAAAGTATTCCTCCTCCCGCAACCACCCCGGTGAAAAAGGCCTTAGAGTATAGCATTGGTGTCGACGATGTGTTGTTTGTTTCGGTTTGGCAGAATAAAGAGCTTGACCAGGAGGTTACTGTCCGTCCCGATGGGATGATCGCCTTGCCGCTTCTCGGAGACATCCCGGCCGCAGGCCTTAGTTTAAGCGCGCTCAGAGAAAATATCACAAGGCTTCTGAAGGAGTATATACGCATGCCTTCAGTATTGATCACGGTCAGGAAAATGGGAGGGGCCCGTGTAATTATTTTAGGGGAGGTTTACAGTCCGGGGGTTTACAATGTTTCCAAGAATTGCACCGTCCTTGAAGCAATTGCATTGTCAGGAGGATTTACGAAAGATGCGGTAGCTTCCAGCGTGATTGTGATAAAGGGGGGATTTTCTAATCCTAAAGGAATCCGCCTGAATTTAAGCAGCTATCTCTTGAAGCCCTTAAAACCTCAGAATATCGCGCTTTCTCCGGAGGATGTCATCTTTATCCCGAAGAAGTTCATCTCGAACGTCAACCATTTTGTAAATCAGATTATGGAGCCTATTATTACCGGCGCCTATGAGGCGGATAAGCTCAAGAATGAGCGCTGGTAATCTCCCCGAGGAGGATTGTTTTGCCTCAGCAGTACGAACTTAATCTTAACGATTATATCCGTATTATCCGCAAGCGCTATATGCTCATCGTGGTCGTGTTTATTGCGGTGACCATAGCCAGCGCTTTCTACAGTACCCGCCAGCCCAATATTTACCAGTCAAAAGCGACGATTCAATTAGAGGAGCGTAATACCGTTGCCGGGGCGCTTACCCAGATGATTATGTATAAGCCGGGAGATTCAATGACGTCGGCAATTGCCTTTATTAAAGGAACGCCGGTTTTAAAGAAGGTCGCGGAGCGTATGTCGTTACTTGGTGATGGTGTCTCTCTCGAACAGATCCATGAGACAATAATGGGGCTTCGTAACAGAATAGGCGTTGAGCCGATAAAAGGGACCAATATGCTTGAGATTTCAGCCACCAGCAATGAACCTGAGAATGCCAGGGATCTGGTGCGTACGGTCGTTGAGGTGTATATCGAAGAAGACCGTCTTGAGAAGAATAAGCAGGCAGTGGCGGTGCGCAAGCATATTGAAGAACAGCTGGTTTTTGTAGAGAATAGATTAAGGATTGCCGAGGAACGACTGCGGGAGTTAGTCTCCTCAGGTAAGAATATACAGGCCAGCCCCGAGATACAGAAGCGTCTGACTGAACTTAAAGACCAACGCAGTACCTTACTGCAAAAATATACCTCTAAACACCCTGCGGTCATGCAGATGAATGAGGAGTTGAAGCGTTTGGAAGCAAGCCTTAAAGGGTATTCCCATGAAGAGTTGGAGTACATACGGCTCCAGCGTGAAATCGAGGCTAATAGGAAAGTATACCTGATGCTTAAGGAAAAGTTGGAGGAGGCGCGTATCAATGAAGTTCAGAAGGTCGATGCGGTCTCTATTGTTGAGCCTCCTTTATTGCCTCGTACGCCGATTAACCCGCAGAAAAAAGCAGGGGTTTTTGTCGGAGGAATATTGGGGATACTTCTCGGCGTGGTATTGGCTTTTGTGCGGGAGAGCGCGGATACTTCGATTGGGACTATTGACGATGTCGAAGCAGTGATAAAACTGCCGGTCCTGGGAGTTATTCCTTCAATACATGGTAGGCTGGAGAAGAAAAATGATTTTTTTCGAAAATACAAAAACTTTTTTGAAGGCCATCCTAAGACGAAAGAGGATGAGTTTTATGCCCGGCTGCTGGTTCATCACGAGCCGGAGTCGATTATTGCGGAGGCGTATCGGGGGATCCGTACCAACCTGAAACTGGGGCCTTCGCGCAAAGTCATTTTGATTACTAGTGCCGGCCCCCGCGAAGGGAAGACTACGGTCCTGACGAACTTAGGCCTTGCTATTGCCGAGACGGGGATGAAGACGCTTCTGGTCTCTTCGGATTTACGCAGGCCCGCAGTGGCCAAGAGTTTCGGGATGAAGGAGGAGAATGGGTTTACGGAGGTAGTGACCAAAGTCATTACGTTACAGCAGGCAATCCGTAATATCTCCGATATCATGCTGGGGGAGATGAAATTGGAGGATATTATTAAGACTCCGGGGATTGAGAACATTTTTGTTCTTCCCAGCGGACATTCTCCGCCGAATGCGGCAGAGATTTTAGAGGCAAAAGATATTGGCGGGCTTGTCGCAGAGCTAAAGAGTAAATTCGATATTATTATTTTTGATTCCCCTCCGGTGCTGCCTTTGACCGATGCCAGCCTTATTGCTCCCTACATGGATGCGGTAGTCATGGTCTATGAAATGGGCAGGACCAGCCGCGAAGCTCTGGTAAGGACTAAGGTGCAGCTGGAGGCCGTAGGCGCAAAAATCGCCGGCCTGGTATTGAATCATATCAAGCCGCAGATGGAAGCTCTGCAGGGGACGCCGTACTACTATTATAAATACCGTTATTCTCACCAGGAAGAACGGGATGCCGGAAAAAATAAAAATAAAAAATCAACACCGGATTCAAAAACACAGGTTTAATCGGGGAGTGTTTTTTCTGGAGGGTAACCTCATAAAGGGGCAGGAAGATGAAGCCCCTTTTCTTATAAAAACGCAATGAGAGACCTTCGCGGACAGGGTCATTTCGGGCTGATTTTTTTTATTTTCTTTGTTGCGTTAATTGTCTTTATCAGCCTGCAGCAATTCCCCAGCTATACCTATTTTATCTTCTTTATCGTCGGTTGTATTGTGTTCTTCTTATCCTTCCTGAATCCTAACCTGATTCTGATTTTGGTCATTCTCTCTGCGCTTTTATCGCCTGAATTCCAGGTGGGCGGGATTGCCGGCCGGTCGGTAGTGATCCGTCTTGAAGATATCTTTCTTTTCTTTATCTTCTTGGGGTGGTTGGCAAAACTGTCGGTGAATAAAGAGCTGGGGTTGGTGAGATTTACTCCTTTAAACCGCGCGATTGCGGTCTATCTGTTTCTTTGTATCGTCTCAACCGCAATAGGATTAATCAGCCAGACGGTGACGTTAAAACAGTCCTTCTTTTATTTGTTGAAGTATTTCGAATATTTCATGATCTTCTTTTTAGTGGTGAATAATCTGCGTACTATGCGGCAGGCTAAATTATGCGTATTCTTTATGATTATTACCTGTATTATTGTCTGTCTCTATGCGCTCTTGAGTCTGCCAAGCGGAGGACGCCTAAGCGCTCCTTTTGAGGGGGTCGGAGGAGAGCCCAATACCTTTGCGGGATACCTGGTCTTGATGATGGCCTTGATGATTGGATTGATGCTTTATAACAAGCAAATGTGGCTGCGCGTTCCTTTGGGGATTCTTCTTTTCTGTTCGATGGGGATATTTATCTTTACTTTCTCCCGTGGAGGATGGTTGGCATTTTTCCCCATGGTAGGGGCCTTTATTTTTTTTGATAGAAGACACCGGAATTTTCTTATTTTTTCTTGTCTTGCCGTAGCCTTCTTATTTCCTTTTATTTCTCCGCAGAGAATGCAAGAGCGTATTCAGGAGAGAATAAAGGATGCCTTTTCCAATGATCAAGCATATGAGATGTTCGGTAAAGAGTTGACTGTCTCCGGTTCTACGGCGGCGCGTATTGAATCATGGGGTATGGGGTTTGCGCTTTGGCTGAAGAGGCCTCTGGTGGGGTATGGTATTCCTTCTGCGGGGGTGATTGACAACCAATATATCCGGGTATTGACTGAGACAGGGATATTAGGTTTCTTGGCGTTTTTGCATCTGTTACGATCTCTTTTTCGCGTGGGATTGAGAAGCTGGAGAGAGTCCGCAGAGAACGGTTTTTCGCAAGGAGTGTGTCTGGGATTTTTAGCGGCATTAGTAGGGTTGGTGACCCATGCGTTATCAGTCTCTACTTTTATCGTCATCCGGATTATGGAGCCGTTTTGGTTCTGGACGGCAATTGTGGTTTTGTTGCCTACGCTTGTGGCGCAAGAGAAGAAAGAAGAAGCTGGATATGAAGAGACTTCGGATCTACGAACCGGATAGCAGTATAAAGAAGGGTTTTCTCTTATTATTTCCCGAGATCTTTAAGGAGCTTAAGGAGAACTCATACCTTACCTGGCAGCTTTTTAAAAGGGATTTTACTTCAGGCTATAAACAGTATTTCATGGGGTTCTTCTGGTCGCTGGTAATCCCTTTGGTGACTTTAGTGACGGTCTGGGTATTGAACCGCTCAGGGATATTTATTATCGGGGAGAGTAAGGTGCCGTATCCTTTGTATGTGCTAAGCGGCATGGCCTTCTGGCAGCTTTTCTCCGGAGGCTTGATTGCTGCTTCCAATTCTCTGGTAAACGGTTCTACCATGATTAACAGAATTAATTTTTGCCGTAAGTCATTAGTCATTGCGTCATTGGGGCAGGCGCTTATTTCTTTTTTAGTGCAAATGACGCTGGTTGTTTTCCTTTTTGCCTATTACCGCATTATCCCTCCTTTGGCAAGTGTATGGGTGCCTTTGATGATTATTCCTCTGCTGCTTCTGGCGTTAGGCCTGGGGTTTATCTTCTCATTGCTGACGGCGGTAGTAAGAGATGTGGCAAACGCCTTGTCGCTTTTTCTCTCGTTTTTGGTACTTTTAACTCCCATTCTTTATCATCGCTCCGCCGGCGACGGGATCTTGGGGATTATCACCAGGTACAATCCTCTTTATTATTTGATCTCTGCTCCGCGGGATATGCTCCTTTTTCCCGAAACGGTAGCGTGGAAGGGATTTATTTTGGCGGCATTCTTATCGGTATTTGTTTTCTTTAATGCCATACGCATCTTTCATCTTGCGGAGTCAAAAGTAACGGAGAGGTTCTAAAATCATGTCTGATGAGTTGATGATAGAAGCTTCTGGGATTTCGAAGAAGTATTGCCGGTCATTAAAGAAGTCGATGTGGTACGGGTTAGTCGATATTACTAAGACTTTCTTCAAGGTCAGCTCTCATAGCCAGCAGTTGCGCAAAGATGAATTCTGGGCAATTGATGATATCTCCTTCTCTTTGAACCGCGGTGAGATAGTGGGGATAATCGGGCCCAATGGTTCAGGAAAGACTACCCTTATCAAATTATTAAACGGTATCTTTATGCCGGATAGGGGAGTCTTGCGTATCCGCGGCCGAGTCGGGGCATTGATTTCGGTGGGGGTAGGATTCCATCCGACGCTGACCGGCAGGGAGAATATTTATGTAAATGGCGCAATCCTTGGAATGAGCCGTCGGGAAATTAATGCGCATTTTGAGAAGATTGTCGAATTTGCCGATATTGGGGATTTTTTGGAGACCCCGGTTAAATTTTATTCCTCCGGGATG
>JAHISH010000140.1 GCA_018818365.1 Candidatus Omnitrophota bacterium
AGAAGCTGCGCGCCATGTCACCTCTCTACGAGAAGAAATAATCCTCTTTTATGTTGACTACTCAGGAAAAAGTCCTGGATTTTTTAAAGAGAAAACAGGGGTTTATTTCCGGAGACCATATCAGCCAGCGGCTTCAGATCAGCCGTCAGGCACTCTGGAAACACATCCAGGAGTTGAAAGAATTAGGGTATGAGATCGTTGCGGTCCCTCATCTAGGGTATCAATTGACTGCAATCCCAGACCGGCTCTTGCCTTTAGAGATAAAACATGATTTACGCACTACCATTATCGCAAAACACATCCATTATTTTTCCACTATTCCCTCTACGATGAATGAGGCGATGGCGCGCGGATTGCGGGGAGCCGCAGAAGGGACCTTAGTGGTAAGTGAG
Organism: Candidatus Omnitrophota bacterium; assembly: GCA_018818365.1. GTDB lineage: Bacteria > Omnitrophota > Gorgyraeia > Gygaellales > Profunditerraquicolaceae > JAHISH01. The sequence goes on from JAHISH010000140.1 coordinate 393, forward strand.
ACGCAGACCAAAGGAAGAGGACGGTTAGGCAGGGTCTGGTCTTCTCCTAAATATCAGGGGTTGTATTTTTCCCTTCTTTTGCGGCCTAAGACTTTGCCTGCGCAAGCCGCTACTTTAACGTTACTTGCCGCGGTAAGTATCTGTGATGCGATCCGTGCGTTCACTAGTATTGATGCGCAGATAAAGTGGCCCAACGATATACTGATCGCGCAGAAGAAAGTAGGGGGCATACTTACCGAACTTAACGCCGAGATGGACAGAGTCAACTTTATTAATATCGGGGTGGGGTTGAATGTGAACAACGACAAAAAGAACCTGGTACCCGGCAGTACTTCATTACGGGAAGAGAAGAAAGCGCCGGTCAGCCGTATTGCGTTGTTGCAGGAGATTTTACGCACGCTGGAAAAAGAGTATTCGCATTTTCAGCGCCATGGGCCGATTGAGGTTATCGAAAAGTGGCGCCACTACAGCGTTACCTTGCACAAGAGGGTGAAGGTATATTATCAGAAAGACCATGTCGAAGGACAGGCGCTTGATATTGATACTGACGGAGGGCTTCTGATACGTCAGGATTCGGGATTGACTCGCAAGGTCATGGCAGGGGATGTGATGCATTGTAGATAACCGTCAACCATGATCTAATAATTGGTTGACAGCTTTGCAGGGATGATTATAATAACCGCATGCGAACTATTGCGCGATGCGGTTTTTTATTTTTCGTTCTTATAGTGGGGGCCGTATCCGCGCGTGCGGAAGAGGTCTCTTCGTATGCGCTTGATCCCCTTATCATTAGCAAAAGAAGGGTTCATCTGCTGCCTGCGCAATCTCTCTCTGGCGATGATTTGCAAGAGAGAGAGACAAGTTCTCTCCTACAGTCTTTATCTTTTCTTTCTCTTGATATGCAGAGCCGTTCTCTTGGGGGGGGCATTCAATCGGATGTTTCCTTGCGCGGTTCAACGTTTCAGGGAGTGCTCTTTCTTTTAAACGGCAAGCGTATCAATGACCCCCAGACTGCGCACCATAATGCGGATATCCCTTTTACCACAGAAGATATCAGAAAAATTGAGGTGACTCCCGGAGTAAGCTCGGCATTGTTTGGCCCTGATTCCATCGGCGGCGCCATCCATTTTATGATAAAAAAACCTCAAGAAAGAATCCGGGTCGCAAAAATCGGGATGGGGGATTACCAGACCGCAGGGGCATTGGTAAGCATCGAAGACAAATTCAATAACCTTGGGATAAGGGTCTCTGTCGAAAATAAGGAATCAGGGGGCTTTACTACTGATACTGATTTCAAGAAATTCACCTCAAGCGTATCCTCTTCGTTGGATATTCCTGACGGAGAGTATACCTTGAATTTCGGCTATCAGGAGAAAGAATTCGGGGCCTATGATTTTTATACTCCCCACAGCGGGTATCTTTCTAAAGAATGGACCAAGACATATCTATTAGATACCGCGTTATCCTTAGAAAGAAATGATCTCTTGATTAAACCCTCTTTTCTCTGGCGCCGACACTTTGATAAATTTGCCCTGGATAAGACACAAATCCGCAGCCGCTATCTTAATCATCACCAAAGTGACATATATACTCCTAGTTTTTACCTCCAGAAAGAAATCCCTGTGTTGGGAAGGCTGGGGGCAGGAACGGAGTATGGCGAAGAGAAGATAAATTCCACGAATCTGGGCAAATATAGCCGCACGCATACCAGCTTCTTTTTGGATGATTCTGGAGAGCTGACTCCGGAAATCTCTTATGGGTTTTCCTTACGGACTGACGACTACGATAGCTTCGGCCGTGATTTTACCGGCTCTGCCAGCGTCAAATACCGTTTCTTCGAACCGCACGCCCTTTATGCGGGTCTTGCGCGGAGTACGCGCGTGCCTTCATTTACCGAACTCTATTACAATGATCCGACGACGCTTGGGGATATGAATCTTGGAGCGGAGAAGGCATGGAACTATCAGATGGGGTACGAGTATGATCAAGAAGATGTGGGGTATGTGTTGACCGCATTTGTGCGACAGGAAAGTGATACTATCGATTGGATAAAACGCACCTCACGCCAATCAAAATGGCAGGTGGAGAATATTACCGACGCAGAGGTTTTTGGCATAGAGCAGACGCTTCGTCTTCAGATGAGAGAAAATCTTATGCTTGATGCCAATTATACCTTTATCAATAAGCGAATCAATGACCAAGGGTTTTTGTATAAGTATGGGCCTAATTATATCCGGCATCTCTTAAACAGCAATTTAGTGATTAATCTTCCTTTCGGAGAACAATCAATAGGCTTTACCTATAAGAAGAAGCCGGTGCGCGATGGATGGTTTCTTATGCACGCCGCGCTCTCCTATAACCTCAACCGGCATTCTCGCTTATTCTTGAAGGCAGAGAACCTGATGAATGTGGAATATCAGGAGATCGAAGGGATTGCACAGCCGGGCAGGTGGGTGGAGGCGGGGATACGAGTAGCGTGGTAGAAAATTCTTGGAATTCCCGGCGTAAAAAGTTATAATAATCCCGTACTTAAATATAAGGAGCATCGCATGTTCGTCCACGCCGTACATTTCCAAGTTCTTCCGAAAGAAGTTGCCAAGTACCGTAAAGACAGCCTGATGTGGGCTGCGCATGCAGAGAAGGCAAGTGGGTTTGTTTCCTATTCTACTTTTAAGCGCCAGGGTTTTAAAAATCACTATATCTCCTGCTATATCTGGAAGGCCATGAAGGAGCACGACCGCTTCATGAAGAAACATCATGATTGGCTGGTAGCTCAATCAAAGGCTAAGGTCAAAGTCCTCGGGTATTATAATCTCAAATCCCTTGATAGTATAAGGGGACGCTCCCCCAGGAGCCACCCCTATTAAATATAACATGTTGTAAAACAATATGTTATGAGCCTGTCCTAAGGGAAGAGTGCCCCCCGAGGGAACGTCCCTATATTTATATTGACAATAGCCGGAAAGGTGGTATAATAAAACGCATATTGGATTTTTGGAAAAGATTAGACTTCTTAACGCCGTAGGGGGAAGACGACTAACCTTTGCGGCTTTTTTGTTTCTGCCGTCAGGAAGAGAGTACAATATGAAGAAAGTAAAGACTTCGCATAAGGGAAGAAAATGTAAGTTCCCGCACTGCAAGCAGATATTGAGCATCTATAACCATGAGGCGTACTGTCATGTGCATCTTAGGTGTCTTGATAAGGACCAAAGGGCAAAGGGGGTTTGTGTCGCATGATGTCATCTCAAAGTGAACCGGACTTTTACGGCTTAGGTATTGCGCCGAAAATATTGGAGATTCTGGCGCGTATAAAATTTAAGGTCCCTACCCCGATTCAACTTAAAGCGATTCCGCTTGCTATTCAGGGGAAGGATCTTGTGGGAATCGCGCAGACGGGTACCGGGAAGACCCACGCTTTTATAATCCCTATAGTACAGCAGCTCGTACAGAAAGAAGGGATAGGCTTGGTGTTGGCTCCTACCAGAGAACTCGCTATCCAGATTGAAGAAGCCGCGCAGGTGATCGCACATTCGTTCGGGATGCGCACTGCCTGCCTTATCGGCGGAGCTCCCATGCCTCCTCAAGTGCAGGCATTACGCAGGAATCCGCGTATCGTCATTGCGACTCCGGGAAGGCTGATTGATCATATGGGGCAGTGGAATTTCCTTCCGGATACGGTAAGTATTCTTGTGCTTGATGAAGCAGACCGCATGTTGGATATGGGCTTTGCTCCTCAAATTGAGAAGATACTTCGTTTCCTGCCCAAGGAAAGGCAGACCATGCTTTTTTCCGCGACTATTCCCGAAGAAATTATACGAATTGCGGCGACCAATATGAAACTCCCGGTTAACGTGGAGATTGCTCCTTCAGGGACTACCGCAGAACGCGTGACCCAGGAATTGTTTATCGTCAAGAAAGATGCGAAAATGAAGCTTCTCGGAAAATTGTTGAAGCAGTACCACGGGGCGGTTTTATTATTCTCGCGCACTAAATATAATGCCCGCAAGATTGTCCGGCAGATACGGGAAGCCGGGTATCGCGCCGCAGAAATCCATTCTAACCGTTCGCTCAATCAACGCCGGGAGGCGCTTGAAGGTTTTAAATCCGGTAAATACAAGGTGCTGGTAGCAACCGATATCGCTGCCCGCGGAATTGACGTAATCGGCATAGAGTTGGTGATTAATTATGATTTGCCGGAAGATGCGCAGAATTATGTGCATCGCATAGGCCGCACCGCCCGCGCAGGCCACCCCGGGCATGCAATTTCTTTTGCGACCCCGGATCAGAAAGAGGATGTACGTAATATCGAGAAACTCATCAAAGGGGCAATTCCGGTCTCGCGGCATCCGGAGGTACCTACCGAACAATTCATTCCGCCTGAGCAGAAGTCCAGGCACACCCACGAGAATCGTTTTCAGAAGAAGAAACAACATCGATTCCGTCGGTTTTAAAGTATAGTAAGAAGGGATATCCCTTTTATCGCCGGTGCCCGGGAATTATTTCCCGGGCATCTTCTTTAATGGTATAATACCTGACTATGAAAACTCGTGTGGTGGTTGCGATGAGTGGGGGGGTGGATTCTTCGGTGGCCGCACTTTTATTAACGCAGCAGGGATATGAGGTCGTGGGAGTCACGATGTGCTTTAACCTGCCTGATGCGGTTACGAAGAAGCCGACCTGCTGCGGATTGCAGGGGATCGACGATGCCCGCCGAGTGGCGCATGTCTTAGGGGTACGGCACTATGTTTTTAATATGCAGAAGGTCTTACAGGAGAAAGTGATCGAGGACTTTGTGCACGAGTATGCGGAAGGAAGAACTCCTAATCCTTGTGTGCGATGTAACCAGTATATCAAATTCGATGCCTTGCTTAAGAAAGCGCATGCCCTGGATGCGCAATTCCTTGCTACCGGACATTTCGCCAGAATCGCAAGAGACCGCCACTTTAAATCAAGATCCCTGTTCTTATTGCAAAAGGCCAAAGACCTCAAGAAAGACCAATCCTATTTTCTCTACCGGTTAGGGCAAAGGCAATTGCGCCATATTCTTTTTCCTTTAAGCGAGTATACCAAAGAAGAGGTTAGGCAATTGGCAAGGCAGGCAGGTCTTCCCGTCGCAGAAAAGATCGCCAGCCAAGAGATTTGTTTCCTCCCGGAAGGGGATTATCGGATCTTCCTGCAGCGGTGTCTTCAAGGAAAAATACTTCCCGGCCCCATTGTCGATACGAAAGGAAATCTCCTTGGGACTCACCGGGGTATTGCCTTTTATACAATCGGCCAACGGGAAGGCCTTGGTATTGCGCGAGGATTTCCGGTATATGTCACTGCAATACACGCGAAGAAGAATGAAATTGTGGTAGGCAGCGCAGAAGAAGCAGCAAAGCGCGCATTTGTAGTAACTCAGGTGCATTTTGTGGCTTCTGCGCTGAAAAAGAAGGTTGCGGCGAAGGTGCGTATACGGTATAATCACAAAGAAATGCCGGCAGAGGTAATCCCTATTTCTGAAGGGTTGGAGATTCGTTTTAAGAGGCCGCAATTTGCGGTTACCCCCGGACAATCTAGTGTTTTTTATGACGGAGATACCGTCCTGGGAGGCGGTATTATCGTTTAAGGTGAAAGGATAAGAAAAATGAAGAAAACAATTCTTTTCGCTATGCTTCTTCTATTCGGCAGCGGATGCGCTACGGTAAGTTTATCGAAAGTCGCCGTGGCTAATCAAAATAAATTGGAAGGCCTTATGGAAGGAATGAACAAAGAGGAGGCGCTCAAAACAATGGGGAGCGGTCAGGTGCGTTCAGGGTTGTACGATTTTTATGCTGTCGTGAAGAATCCCTATAAGACCGAGGTCCTTAAGGGTTCTCATAAAACCATTGAGGTGGTATATTACTTTACTAACTGGTCGAGTGGCGGGGTATGGGAAAAGCGGCCGATTACCGATAATGAACTGACCCCCCTTATTTTTGAGGACGGTAAGCTCATTGCCTATGATTGGAATTCATTGCGGGAGATAACGTATAAATACGAATTGGATAAGGAGTTAGTACCGTGAAATTCGCACAGCTCGATCGGAAGATCAAGGAATTAAAAAAGCAGCGCGGTGCAGTGATCTTAGCGCACAACTATCAGCTTCCTGAAGTACAGGATGTTGCGGATTTCCGCGGAGATTCTCTTGAGTTAAGCCGCATTGCCGCCAAGACCGATGCCAAAGTTATCGTATTCTGCGGCGTGCATTTTATGGCGGAGACCGCCTCAATTCTTTGCCCGGACAAAAAAGTAATTATGCCGGATGCGGCAGCGGGTTGCCCTATGGCGAGTATGATCACTGCCGATGACCTAAAGAAACTAAAAATGCAGCATCCTGACGCGGCGGCGGTAGGGTATGTCAATACCTCGGCAGAGGTCAAGGCAGAGTTGGATTATTGCTGTACTTCGACGAATGCGGTAAGGGTAGTCAATGCCCTAAAAGATAGGAAAGAGATTATCTTTGTTCCTGATAAGTACCTTGCGGAGTATGTCTCTAAGAAAACAGGCAGACCATTGATCGCCTGGAAAGGATATTGCCCGACGCATGTGAAGATTCTTCCTGAGGATATAACGCGGGAGAAAAAATTCCATCCTGATGCAAAAGTGATGGTGCATCCGGAGTGCGTAGCGTCTGTGGTGGCGATGGCAGATGCGGTAGTCTCCACAAGCCAGATGGCAAAATATGCCAAAGAGACCAATGCCCAAGAATTTATTGTCGGCACAGAGGTGGGGTTGGTATATCGTTTGAAGAAAGATAACCCGACCAAAGAGTTTTATCCCGCATCAGAAGCGGCAGTCTGTCCTAACATGAAGAGAACTACTCAAGAGAAGATCCTCTGGGCCTTAGAGGAATTGAAGGAAGAGGTCAGGGTATCGGATGAGGTGCGTCAGCGTGCCAAGAAGGCAATTGACCGGATGTTGGCGATTGTATAATAGATGAACATCCCGATCGTATATGAGGATGAGTGGCTTGTGGCGGTTGATAAACCATCGGGATTGTTGGTAATTCCTTCCCCCAAGAAAGAGACGCGCACCCTGAATAGCATCTTAAACGAGGATCTTAAAGAAAGAGGGGTTGCGTATCGCCTACATCCTTGTCATCGGATCGATAGGGAGACATCGGGAGTGGTGCTTTATGCCAAGGGTAAGTCGGTTCAGCAGAAAGTCTTGAGGGAATTTCAGGAACACAAGATTACCAAGCGCTATATTGCGTTTGTACACGGATTACCCGCGCGCAGGGAAGGTCAGATTTCTTTTTCTATAGAAGGGAAGAGGGCGGTGACCAGATACAAAATCATCGAGCAGAGGAGTAATTACAGCGTCATGGAAGTAATGCCGGTAACCGGGCGTACCAATCAGATACGTATTCATTTTAAAGAACTTGGCCATCCATTGGTAGGAGAGACAAAGTTCGCGTTTCGCAAGGATTTTACCCTGCGGTTTAAAAGGGTCTGTCTTCATGCGCAGGAGATCGGATTGCAACATCCGATGACACACGCGCCTCTGCAGATATCGATACCTCTTGCCCAGGATTTACAAAAGTTTCTTGTCAGCCATGCTTAAATACGTGCTTTTAGGGATTATTCAAGGCGTTACCGAGTTCTTTCCGGTAAGTAGCTCCGCGCACTTGGTGATTTTACAAAGAGTCTTGGGCATGAGTGAGAATCAAGTCGCGGTTTCAGTAGTCCTGCACTTGGGTACCGCATTGGCAGTGGGGGTATTTTTTCTTCCCGAGGTACTGAAGGCTTTACGGGATATCAAGATAGTTGGTTTGATTGCGGCGGTGACCGTGATTACCGGCATCATCGGTTTTTCAGGGAAGGATTTTCTGGAACAGTTTTTTTCTCCACCGAGAAAGGCAGCAGTCGCATTACTCTGTACCGGCGCAATTCTTCTTCTTACCAAGAAGATTAAAGAAGGAAAAAGAGAAAAGATTAACCTTAAGGATGCGTTGGTATTGGGAGTAAGCCAAGGTATTGCCATTATCCCGGGGATTTCGCGGTCCGGGATCACTATTTCAACGCTTTTGTTCCGCAAGGTCGGCCGCGTGAAGGCATTTAATTTTTCTTTCTTAGCGGCGCTTCCTGTGATTTTCGGGGCGGTGCTTTTAGAAGCAAAAGAGATCGGCGGAATTTTTCAGAAAGATACACTCGCATTAATTGTAGGGTTCTTCTGTAGTTTTGTAAGCGGCTTGATCGCCCTTTATGTGCTGAAGATGGCGCTTCATAAAGCGAAGTTCCATTATTTCGGCTATTATTGTGTATTGGCAGGGATTTTGACTCTCGTCTTTGTCTACTAGAAGAGAACCGAAAGGAGTCATTCAATGAGTATTATTGTACTGGGTACGGTTGCCTTAGATACGGTCAAGACTCCCTTGGGGAGTAAGAATAATTTGCTCGGAGGATCAGCTGCGCATTTCTCCATGTCGGCGCGGCTTTTTACCCAGGTGAATCTGGTGGCGATTATCGGAGAAGATTTTCCGCAGCCCTACATTCAATTCTTGCATCAGAGAGGTATCGTGCTAACCTCTCTGATGCAGGAAAAAGGAAAGACCTTTAAGTGGGAGGGGTCATACGAGGGGGACCTTAATACTGCGCTGACCCACCATACGGAATTAGGGGTGCTTACTATATTTAAACCGAGGATCACCGCTGCGCAGAGAGGGATAAAGAATATATTTTTGGCGAATGTGGATCCGGATATCCAAAGGCATCTGTTGACGCATATGCAGAACCCGCACTTGGTGGGGTTAGATAGCATGAACTATTGGATTCAGCATAAGCGCAGTGCTTTGAAGCGCGTGCTTAAGAAGATAGATATCTTTGTCGCCAATGATCAGGAGGCGCGCAGCCTCTCAGGCGAACAGAACCTTATTAAAGCGGCGCAGTGTCTTTCTTCGTATGGGCCGAAGATGGTGCTTATTAAGAAAGGCGAACACGGGGTACTTTTTTACCGCAAGAAGCAAACGTTTGCGCTGCCGGCGTATCCTATCCGGAAGGTGGTTGATCCGACAGGAGCAGGAGACACTTTTGCCGGAGGATTCATGGGATACCTGGCGAAGGCAAGAAAACTTGATGAGCGGACTATTAAAAGAGCCTTGGCGTATGGCACTATTGCTGCTTCGTTTAATGTGGAGGACTTCGGTCTCTATAGGACTAGTCGGTTGACGCACGCCGATTTGCAGAATCGGCTTCGTAAGTTCAAAAATTGCTTTCATTTGTAAGCAGGGGGACGTTCCCTAAGGGGAGATGTTTCTGACGTATAACAATTTGAAAGACAGGATTTTAGAAGCACTGTTGTAACTCTATGTAGTACCATATGTTAGAATGCTGAAGGGTGGCTCCTGAGGGAACGTCCCCAGAGAAAAGGAGAAGAGATGCTGGAAGAGAAGCTTTTAGAGGATTGTAAGGTAGCGATGAAACAAAGAGATAGCCTTAAGACCTCGGTATTGAGGTTTTTGCGCGCAGGGCTCTTGAATGTTGCAGTTGAAAAGAATAAAAAAACTCTGGATGATGCCGAAGTCATCGCGGTGATCAAAAAACAGATCAAGCAGCGCCAGGATTCTATTGAACAATTTACCAAGGGCAACCGTTTGGAGATGGCGGAGAAAGAAGCAAAAGAAATGGTGATCTTAAAGACATACCTGCCTGCGGAACTTCCTGTAGAAGAGATAAAAGCTATTATTCAGGAAGTTGTTACGACTGTTTCCGCGCAAGGATTGAAGGATATGGGCAAGGTCATGAAAGAGGTCAATACCAAGATCGCCGGTAGGGCAGATGGGAAGGTGGTTAGCGACCTGGTGAGAGTGCGCCTGAGCCCGCCCGCACCATAAAAGAATACGCCAAAAAAATATGATTTTTTTGTAGACAAGTAGAAAAAAATATGCTATTCTCAATTTTCTGCTTTTAACATACTATCCCTATCGATAACGAATTATGTTTTCTATGGAAACTTATTTCCTAAAACATGAGGACATCCTCGGTTTCTATGAACGGATAGACCAGGAGTACCAGCTTCTTGTCCCTACAAAAATCACCGCGCCGCTTGCGCTGAAGTGTGAATCGGGGATTAATCTTCCTACCGATGATTATCTATTAAAACACTATAGCCAGCTTAAAAAAGAGGAAGTTGCTTTTAACGACTACCGCTGTGTCGAGCCCATCCGTACCTATTTTACCCATTTTAAGGAAGAGGTTTGCTCCTATTTTCCTAACGACGAAAAACAGGAGACGCAGACAAAACCGTTTGCCATAAGCGGGGTGAAAAACTGCGATCTGTTCTCGCTTAAGATTCAAGATTTCGTCTTTTTGGGCGGGAATGAACCGGATACACTCTATACGCAGAGAAGAGAAGGTGCGCTGATTATTTCAAGCGACTGCCCTCACTTTAAAGAGGCCTGCTTCTGCCGGGCCTTCGGCATAGACCCTTATCCGCAAGAAGGATTTGATTTTAACCTTTCTGCGCTTACACACGGGTATTTGGTCGATGTAGGATCCCCGAAAGCGAAGAGTCTGGTCCAGGCGCTTAAAGAGATCCTTGTTCCTGCTACTTCCGGACAGCTTTCCGGCCGGGCAACCAAACGCGACGGAGTGGTAAAACACTTAGATGAGCATCTCTTGTACCATAAGATCCCCGCGAAGGAAACGTTGCAGGATATCGTGCGCCACGGCTTTGATTCTTCACTTTGGCAGGAACAAATACAGACCTGCGTCGAGTGCGGGGGCTGTGTGTTTATGTGTGATACCTGCCATTGTTTTTTGTTAGCCGATCAGCCGGAAGGAGAGAATGCCAAACGTATACGCATCTGGGACGGCTGTTTATACAAGAATTTTACCCGGGTTGCCGGCGGGGCAAACCCGTTGAAGATGCGGTATATGCGCTTAAGGAACCGGTATCTTAAGAAATTCGATTTTTTCATCGATACCATCGGTTACCAGGCCTGTTGCGGCTGCGGACGATGCATTGAAGTCTGCCCCGGCCGCATCGATATCCGCCATATTTTACGCCGGCTTTACGAAGAAAAGAACTTGCAAGTAAAAGAATCCGCATAATGAATAAAATGAGTACGTCCTCTCATACCGAAAAGAACATCTATCAGCCCTTTGAAGCGACGGTGGTCGATATCAAAGAAGAAACTCCCACGATAAAGACCGTCGTGCTTAAGATAAGATCGAACTTCTCCTTCCGTACCGGACAGTTTATCGAAATGACCGTACCGGGCTTGGGCGAAGCACCGTTTACCCCCTCTTCCGACCCCGGCGTGAAAACCAGCATTGAGGTCACCATTATGAAAGTGGGGATGGTTACCGAAAAGATCCATGGTCTGCAGAAGGAAGATACGGTAGGTATCCGCGGTCCCTACGGAAAAGGATACCCATTAGATAAATTTAAAGGTAAGGATGTGGTAATTGTTGGTGGCGGCGTGGGGTTGGCTCCTTTGCGCTCACTCTTATTGAGCCTTTTTTCCGATATCGACAATTACCGAAGCATATGCTTACGCTACGGAGCGCGTACTCCTGCGGATGTGATCTATAAAGAACTTCTTCCAGAATGGGCAAAGAAAAAGAAGGTCGATGTCGTCACTACCGTTGATATTGGCGATCCCTCTTGGAAAGGCAATGTCGGTTTAGTCACGACGATCTTAAAGGATCTCCCTGTCGATATGAAACAGGCGGTTGCGGTAGTCTGCGGTCCCCCGATAATGATGAAATTCGTGACCCTGAAGCTTTTGGATATCGGTTTTAAACCTGCCGATATCTATTTATCCATGGAAAAGAGTATGTCCTGCGGGGTGGGTAAGTGCGGGCACTGCAGGGTCGGCAAGTTCTATGCCTGTAAAGACGGCCCGGTCTTTACCTACGAAGAGTTAAAGGATATTCACGATATTTGGGATTAGCAATGAAACGCTTATTTGTCGATTTAGAAATATGTAGTAGTTGTAAGGAGTGCGCGGTGGCCTGCGATTATTTTTATCATCCGCAGAATAACGGCATTTCTTCATTACGGGAGTACGCCACCTTTGCTACCATTTGTCGTCACTGCGAAGAAGCCCCCTGCGTCAACGCCTGTTACCATCATGCGTTGGAGCGCGCAAGGGACGGACATCTGAAACGCTATGCGATGCGTTGCACCAGCTGTAAGTCTTGTACTCTTGCCTGTCCGTTTGGCGTGATCTTTCAGGATTTTATCCCCTATTTAGATTCAAAGTGCGATTTCTGCGTGGGAACATCCGAGAAGATGCCGGCCTGTATCCGTAGCTGCCCTGAAAAAGCTATCCAGATACAGGAATTCGCCGCAGAGGATCAAGAAAAAGATATTTATTTCGTGGGCCAGCATTTAGCAGTGCATGCCCGTAAATGGTCGCGGGAAGATATACAACCGCAAAAGAAAAAGTAGATGATACGGACTCTCTTTACCTATATAGTGTTCCCTGGATTCCTCTTCAGCGCGGTAGTAGGGCTTTTGGCGGGATGGATAGACCGAAAGGTTACTGCGCGTATACACTGGCGCGTCGGCCCCCCGTGGCATCAGAATTTTACCGATATTCTTAAGCTCCTGGGGAAGGAGACTATTGTGCCGCCGGGAAGGAAAGTGACATTTTTGGGGGCTCCCTATATCGGGCTGTTGGGTGCGGTATGCGTGGCGGGGATGGTGGGACGAGTGCTTTTTACCGGTCAGGATGGCTTTGCCGGGGACCTTATCGTGATATTGTACCTGTTGACTCTTCCTGCGATTAGCTTAATTATCGGTGCTTCCGCATCGAGGAATCCCTTGGCTTCGATAGGGGGGTCTCGGGAAATAAAATTAGTCTTAGCCTATGAATTGCCTTTTATTATATCGGTTGTTGCCATTTCATTAAAGACGCAAGGGACATTACAGCTATCACATCTGTTAGGTTTTCAAGGGGAGGCAGGGTCTCATATCGCTTCAATTTCTGGGATACTTGCTTTTTGTGTTGCGCTGCTTTGTATGCAGGCAAAATTGGGTTTTGTCCCGTTTGACGCCTCAGAGGCAGAGCAAGAGATTATGGGAGGGGTATTAATTGAATATTCGGGATTGCCGCTTGCGATATTCAAACTGACCAAGGCAATACTTTTGGCGACACTGCCGCTTTTACTTACCGTGCTGTTTTTAGGCAAGGATACAAGTCCCTTATTCGTCGTTCTAAAATTCGTTGGGATTATCACACTTTTTGTGCTTATAAAAAATACCAATCCGCGCGTACGCATTGACCAGAGTATACGTTTCTTCTGGGGGCCGATGACGGTTGTGGCGTTGGCAGCGCTTGGCTTGGCAATAGTAGGATTATAATATGAGCGTAACCCTGAAGGCATTGACCAGATCAATTTGGGTCTTTCATGTCAGCGCAGGTTCCTGCAATAACTGCGACATCGAGATCCTCGATCTTCTGACGCCGCGTTTTGACGCAGAGCGTTTCGGCATTCAGCTTATCGGTTCAATCAGGCACGCGGATGCCATTCTGATTACCGGCGCAATGAACAAGAAGTCCGTGCCTCGCGTGAAGAAACTCTATGAACAAGCGCCGAAGCCCTGCGTGGTAATTGCCGTGGGCACATGCGCGCTCTCGCAGCATATGTTCCGCGACAGCTATAATGTGGAAGAGACCCTGGATAAGATTTTGCCGGTAGATTTATATATCCCCGGCTGTCCTCCGAAACCTGAGGCAATGATAGACGGGATCGTGAAATTGGTTACTAAATTACGACAAGGAACTTAAAAAAATGGATACCAAAGAGAAGATCAAGGAAGTATTGGGGAAGAAGATTATTGCTTGGCATGAGCATTCTCCCAGAAGAATCTATTTTAGTATAGACCCGAAGGATATTGTGGAGGCTACGACGCTTCTCTTTAAGGATCTGAAGATGCGGTTCTCCATTGCGTCGGGCACCGATACTCCGGAGGGAATGGAGATCTTGTATCACTTCAGCTTGGATCAGACCGGAGAATTCTATTCAGTGCGCGTCATGCTGGAGGATAAAAAGAATCCCCGCATTGATTCGATTACGCCGCTTTTTGAAGGGGCAGAGTGGATCGAGAGAGAGATGTGGGAATTACTGGGTATTGATTTTGTCGGGCATCCGAATCTAAAACGGCTCTTGCTGGCTGATGAGTGGCCGGAAGGGGAGTATCCGTTGAGGAGAAAATAATATGTCGCATAAAGTCATCGTTCCGATAGGGCCGTATCATCCGCTACAGGAAGAACCGGAGTTTTTCCAGCTTTATGTGGAAGGCGAAAAGGTGGTGGATATTGATATCATTATCGGGTATAACCACCGCGGCATAGAGAAACTTGCCGAAGCAAAACACTACGATCAGGTCGCGTTTCTTGTCGAGCGTATCTGCGGTATCTGTTCTTCCAGCCATCCGAATGCCTATGTCTTGGCGGTAGAGGATATCCTCGGTGGAGAGTTTAATATGGTCCCGGAGAGGGCGCTTTTTATCCGTACGATTATCGATGAATTACAAAGGATCCACAGCCATTTATTATGGTTAGGATTGGCAGGACACTTTATCGGATATAATACTGTCTGGATGTGGGCCTGGAAATACCGCGAACCCGTGCTTGATATGTTCGAAATGATCACCGGCAACCGCAATAATTACGCCATGTTTAAAGTGGGAGGGGTACGCCGCGATATTAAAGCCGAGGATATCCCGATTGTAAAGAAGGCGCTTGACGAATTAATGCCGGCCTTAGATCTGTTCCGCGGCGCGGTGATGGATGACCCGGTAATACAGGCCAGGCTTAAGGGAATAGGAATTCTGACTAAGCAGCAGGCAATCGATTGGTGTGTCGTGGGTCCCACGGCGCGCGCATCAGGTCTTTCGATGGATGTCCGCCGTGATGAGCCGTATGGCGCGATCGACCGCGTCGATTGGAATGTGATCGTGGAACAAGAGGGGGATGTATTTGCCAAAACGGTCGTGAGGATCTTAGAGATGTACGAAAGTGTCCGTATCATCAGGCAATGCCTGGATAAGATACCCTCGGGTCAGATCGATGCCGATGTGAAAGAGATCCCTCCAGGTGAAGGGATCGGAAGAGTGGAAGCTCCCCGCGGAGAATGTTTTCACTACATCAAGTCCGACGGCACCAACCGGCCGGTACGACACAAGATCCGTGCTCCCAGCTTCATGAATGTCGCTTCAAATAAAGTTGCGGCGGTAGGGGGGACTATTTCTGACGCCACCATCACCTTGGCAGCAGTGGATCCCTGTTATTGCTGTACCGAGAGGGTGGCAGTAATCAATAAATCGGATAATGCGAAGGTTATGAACGGTTGGGATTTGATAAAGCTTTCGCAGGAGAAGACCAAGCAGCTCAAAGATGAGATTGCCCGCAAGGGTATTTAATCTAAAAGATTACGTATGAATCTCTCAACCTTATATCCGTTGTTTACCATAGACGCCCTTAACCGCTTTGTCTTTTGGGCTATAGGGCTTTTTTGTCTATTGACCACAATCTATTCGTTGCGCCTGATAAAAAAATCCCGCTTTCAGTATTATTTTTGGATTTTCTTAACGGCGCTGGTCTCTATGGCAACGGTATTGGCAAATAACTTCCTTCTGCTGTTAGTACTGTGGGGGTTTCTGGGGGTAGCCCTCTATATATTAGTGAGTATGGGCAAGGACGCCGCCGCCACTGCCAAAAAAACATTTATTATTGTAGGCGGTTCCGATGTCTTTATGCTCTTAGGGGTGGGGATCATCTATTACCTTACCGGATCTTTTCAGATGGATGCGATAAAGTTAGAATTGAATAGCGGCTTGGCGGTAAGTGCCTACCTATGTCTTGCCGTCGCCTGTTTTGCAAAGGCCGGGGCAATGCCCTTTCACTCCTGGATCCCGGATTGCGCAGAAGATGCCCCTTTGCCCGTAGTAGCGTATCTTCCTGCTTCTTTAGATAAACTATTAGGCATCTATCTTTTGGCGAGGATTTCTTTAGATGTCTTTGTCATGAACGATGTTATGAATATAGTCCTGATGCTGGTGGGTGCGTTTACCATTATCGCGGCAGTAATGATGGCGTTGGTACAACATAATATGAAAAGGCTCTTGGGGTATCATGCCGTATCGCAGGTAGGGTATATGGTCTTGGGTATAGGTACAGGGACTCCTCTTGGTATCGCGGGAGGATTATTTCATATGTTGAATCACGCAATCTATAAATCCTGTCTGTTCTTTACCAGCGGCAATGTGGAGTATCGCACGTCCACTGTCGAACTTGACCGTTTAGGAGATTTGGCAAAGGTAATGCCTTTGACCTATATCTCCTGTCTAATCGCCAGCCTTGCTATTTCGGGAGTCCCGCCGTTTAATGGTTTTGTCTCAAAATGGATGGTCTATCAAGGATTGTTTAACCAACTCTCCGAAGCGTCTTTCGCGTTGCGGATTACTATCCTCTTTTGTGTGGTTGCCGCCATGTTTGGTTCAGGGCTTACCCTGGCAAGTTTTATGAAATTGCTCCACGCTGTATTCCTTGGCCGTGTAAGTAACACTAAGCGCGCAGATGTAAAAGAGGTTAATTGGATGATGTGGCTTCCCGGCATAGCCTTAGTAATTATTTGTGTGCTTTTTGGCGTATTTGCCAATCAGC
>JAHISH010000141.1 GCA_018818365.1 Candidatus Omnitrophota bacterium
AAGTTCTTTCCCTTGCGCTCTTTCCCCTCGAAGTCGCTGACCTCCAGACTCTCACCGAACTCCGAGAGCGCGCTTTTGATGGACTTCGCACTTCCCCCGAAGGTATGCAGAATAAACTCCAGATTGTATCCTTGCATAGGCTATTTCATCATAATCACTGACATGGTCCTGCCGCAGTACTTCCCTTCTCTGCGGAACGAAAAGAATTCGGTATTATGGCATGACGTACAACGCTCAGAATCGAAGATATTCTCTTCCTTGACTCCGAAATCAAAAAGTTCATTTTTATTGACCTGCCCCAGATCAAGATACTGGCGTCCGTGCTTCTCGGTAAGCCCGCAGGTAAAATACGTCTTGAATTCATCTCCTACTTCGTAACAACAGCCGCGCATGCGCGGCCCGAAAGCAGCGTATACGTTCTCGGGAAGAGTACCAAACTTCTCCTGCATGCTCTCCAAGGTCTTGGTGAGCACCTTCTTCTGGGTACTTCGCCATCCTGCGTGCACGACGGCAATCGCCGGCTTCATCAAATCATAGAGGAAGACACAAAGGCAATCCGCGGTAAGCATGGCAATGGGGAGATTGAACGTATCGGTAATAAAAGAATCCGTATCGGGGATGGAGGTCTCGTAGGTACACGCTCCGCTTCCTTTGTCTTTTTCAGTCACGTACTTGACATTGTTTCCGTGCACCTGCTTGGCGCAGATGATATCCTGATAATCAATCCCTACGTCTTTTAAAAAATGGGTTCGGTTATCCAACGAATCGCGGGTGTCGCCGTAGTAAAGAGACGTGTTCCCGGAAAAACGCAGGCTGAATGCGCAGACCACGTGCGCATCGAATAATTCTCCGAAAGGCTTACCCTTATGCATTGACGCTGATTACCTTATTGCGGGAAGATTTCCCCCGCACGATTGCAAGTTGATACTTTTTTACCTTGAGGTGTTCTGCCAACACTTCTAAAAGCTGTGTATTAGCTTGGCCGTCCTGCGCAGGCCTGGTCAGATATACCTTTAAGAATCCCTCTTCTTCTTTGACTAATTTCCTACTGGCACCGGGGACTACGCGGATGGAAAAGTTCATTTACAAAATTATACCCCATACTTATTCGTGCGACTCCAGCTGCGGATTCTGGGTCGTGTTCGTGAGCCGCTCATTGATCTTTGCCAGCTTGCTCCGGGCGTCGTTGTATTTGGTAGTTGCATTATTGAGATGATTTCCCATAACCTCAAAATCGTCTTGAAATTTCTTAAAATCTATCTGTACCCCCGCTAATTCGGAAAAAATTTTCTGTATATTACGCTGGATATTGACCCCGCGCAAGCCGTAGAGAACCGCTTGCAAATAGGCATAAAAGGTGTTGGGAGAGACAAAGATGACTTTTTTCATCTTTGCATAGGTTCCCAATTCTTCATCTCGGCTGATCTGGTAATAGACCCCCTCGGCAGGAATATACATCAGCGCAAAATCAAAGGTCCCTTCGTCAGGGAGGATATACTTCGAGGAGACTTCATCAATACGCTTTTTGACATCGCGCACAAAGACGCGGTAATGTGTCTTCTTCTCTTCATCAGCAGAGGCCTCTAGGTGCTTCTTGAAATTCTCTAAAGGGAATTTGGAGTCAATCGGGATAAGGTGCTGCCCGACCACTACCGCCGCATCCACAATATCCCCGCTCTTAAAACGGTGCTGTACTCTAATGTGTTCCTTAGGAAGGATATCTTCCAGCAGCCGTGCCAGAAGAGTCTCCCCTATTTCCCCCCGGAATTTAGGGGCGCGCAGCAGATCCTGGAGACTGGCGATATCTTTGGAGATCTCGTAAATCTGTTTATGGGTCTCTTCCAGCCTGCCGAGGCTCTTCTGCACGTCACCGAATACGCGTGTAGCTGAATCCAGGCGCTCTCCCACGGTCCTATGGGCATCCTGCACTGCCGTGGAGGTCTCCTGCAGCCGTTGGTTGAGCTGTTGGGTGACGGAATTAAGCTGCTGGTTGACTGATCCGGCGATCTTCATGACCAAGAAGACCACTATCCCTAAAGCCACTATAAATAACGCAATCGTAATCCATATCATATATGTTATCCTTGTTGCTTTATAGTATACTACGCCCTTCTCTTAAAGTAAATAATCCTGTTTGATGCGCTTGGTACTGCGGAAGATATTGGTCTTTACATCCGGGCAGATTTTCTCTAAATCATTGATGATCTCTCCGACTCTGGTGCGGTTAGAGGTAGCGGCGTTAGGGCAGGCGCATTTGTGGTGCGGGAAGTCCGCTGTTTTTGCGAATTTGACGATAAGGCTCTCCTCCACATATGCCAGGGGCCTGATGAGGGTGATTTTGCCCTTGAATAGCTCCTGTTTGGGAACCATGGCAGAGATCTCGCCGTGAAAGAAAAGATTAAGCAGTATCGTCTCTACGATATCGTCTTTGTGGTGGCCGAGGGCAACCTTGGTGCAGCCGAAGCGATCGGCAGTCTTGAATAAGGCCTTACGCCGGTTCCAGGAGCACCAGAAACAGGAGATATCTTTACGCGTTTTCTTGCCCCCTTCCAAGATATCGATTTTCTCAATATGATACTTTACGCCGAGTCTCTCAAAATGTTTTGAGAGGATCTTAGGGTGCTGACACGGATATCCCATGTCGATATGCACTGCCAGAAGCTCGTATTTGATGGGGACGAATGCCTGGCGGTCTTTTAAGACGCGCAGAAGCGTAAGGCTATCCTTGCCGCCGGAGACGGCCACGGCGATCTTATCGCCGTCGGCAAGCATCTTATAATCCATAATTGCCCTGCCGACGCGTTTTGAGATATAGAATTCAGGTCCTTGAATAACCGACATACTTTCCTTTACAGGTACAGAAACTCTCCCCTCACCCATACTGAGACGAGGACGGTTCCCCCGCAACACGAAGTGGGTAGGGGGAAAACCGTAGTGCACGGCGAAAAAATCCAGCGCGCGGAAGCAAAACCCTAAAATTAATCTATATTCTGCCTGAAGAGGCGATGAGGCTTTTGATCTCGGCGTTGACCTTATGCTCTTGCAACTTCTCCAGCGAAAGCGGCAAGACCATCGACCAGTTCTTCTCACTGACCGTCCCGGGCGTATTGGTACGGTATTGATAAGGCTCCCCCTTAAAGCTGCCTGTCAAATAGAGCCAATCCACTATCGTATTAATGCAGAATACCGCGCGTGAGGCTAGACTGATCTTCAGCGCCGCGCGCACAACCTCCGGGCCAGACTTCTCACGCATCGGCCCCGCGATCTTCAGATGTTTCCAAAGCTTTTCTTTCTCTCGATAGGTATTCAGGTACATATCTATAAAATCACCCAGCTCCTCTTTCTTCTTCCCCAAAATCTCCGCGAGCTTCTCAACAGAATCCACACTCTCCCGCCAACGCAATCTTCCGTGCCTGGAACGCGCCGGGTCAAAGAGTCTTGCTTTGACATTATCAAAACCGATCTTGCGGTGATCACTGGTACGCCTGCGGAAAAGCCCTTCATCGACGGTCCCGGCCTCGTTCTCCCACCATCCTGCCCAATTGGCGGTATCATGGGTAGAGAGCATCGCCACGGAGAGCTCGCGGTAATAGTCTGGCTCAATAAAGTCATGAGTAGTATTCCAGTCTTTAACCCACCGCTGCACCTCATTACCCGGAATCCCCAATTCCCTCAAAGAATCCGTACAGACTGCGGGGATAGTCCCTAAGTCTTCGGCACATAAGAGCATCGTGGTATTCTTTAATATCACCTCCAATAACTTCCTGCCCAACGTGCCCCATCGCGCTTCATCCCGGGGATCAAAGAAACCGTTGAGCCCCTGATTCTCCATGGGCTCTGCATAAGGGATACTCCAGAAACGGAATAGCCCTACCACATGGTCAATACGCAAGATATCATAGAAATTCTGCGCGTAGGCCAGTTTCTCTCTCAAATACCGGTAATCATCCTGTTGGATTTTTTCCCAATGGTAAGTCGGCATGCCCCATCGCTGCCCTTTGGCGCAATACATATCCGGAGGGGCTCCGGCGGCAAAATCAAGCTTAAAGAATTCCGGGTTCGTCCAGACATCCGCGCTATCTCGGGATACTAATATCGGTAAGTCCCCTTTTAAGAAACACTCATTTTTGCGGGCATATTTTTTAGCGGCAGTAAACTGCCGAAAAAGCTGCCATTGCAGCCACATCTGGAAGCGCACCTCCTCTGCGTGCTCCTCTTGGAAGGCGCGCAATGTGTTCGCTTCGCGGTTACGAAAAACTTCCTCCCATTCATACCAAGCCTTTTGCTCCTGATACACCTTAAGGACTTTATAGAGCGCGAAATCAAAGAGCCAGAAGGCGTTGTTTTTACGAAATTTTTCAAAGTCGCGTGCGTGGGATTCCTTTTCAATAGTATATATCTTGCGTAAGATGCGCAGTTTCTCCTCTTTAACGGAATAATTTACGTACGCCCCTCCCGCAGGGAACCTCTTCTTGAGGTTCTCAATTTCTAACTTTATAGAAATGGCCTTCCCCGCATCAAATGCGGCTAAAGACAAATACATCGGGTCAAGGGCAAAGGAGCTCGTGGCATCATATGGGCAGAAGACCGGCCCGACCTCGTTCATCGGTAAAAGCTGGATGATGG
>JAHISH010000142.1 GCA_018818365.1 Candidatus Omnitrophota bacterium
CTTTTTCTTTGGGTTCCTCTGTTGCTTCGGGAGGTGCTTCGACGACTTCAACCTTCTTTTCAACTTTGTTCAAAAGGTCCTTATGGATCCATCCGTAGCTTTCGGCAATGGGTTTTATTCTGTACCAATCACCTTCTTCAGCGATAATGAATACTTCGTCGTTCTTATTCACTCTCCCTAGAATTGCGGATTTCGTATTTGGGCCAAGTCGGATATTCACACTGTCTTTTAAGAGTCGGGCGATTTTTTGTGGCGGGGTGGGTTTGGGTGTTAATACGCCGGCTTCAGCGGTGTCTTTTTCTTCGCTCTCTTTTGTTTCAGCGGAAGCAGTAGGTTCGACAAAGGCAAGAAAATCACCTTTTATGTAAGAAGGCGCATATTCGGGGAGGCGTACCTTATACCAATCAAAGGCATCGGAGACTACTTCAAGAACTTGGATTTTATCAACCGTACAGATTGTTTCAGAAGAAACTGTGGAGTCTGAACGGATATTGACCCCATCGCTATTGACTTCTCCCTCGAATTCCATGTATCCGGGGACCTCAACTTCAACGGGGCTAGTCGTATCAGAAGAAGTCTCTTCGGTTTGCTCCTGCTGCGATGGAGTTTCTTTTTGTTCTTGTGCGTATCCATAGGCCGTGAAAATCCCTGCGCAAATAAGTGTCAATAAAAGTCGAGCGTTTCGGTTTTTCATCGGTTATTTCTTCTCCTGTCCTTTGCCTTGTGTCTTTGCCGCAGGTTGTTCTTTAGCGGCGGCGGGGGTTACTGCTCCTGCGGTCTCTGCAGCGGTTGCTTCTTTTTCCACTTTCTCTTTCTTAATCTTTATGCGTACAGTTTTTAATTTCGGCAGGCCAAAGACCTTATCGCCTTCTTTCCATTGTTCTTTTTCTATCATGGCCTTGATACGTTCGCCTCGTTTCAATACCGAACGTTGTTTTTTATCTTTATCAGAAATAGCGAGTGACGGATGAATTGACATAGCTTTTTATAACCTCCTTACAATGCAGTCTTTGTACCTTCGTTCGAATTCCGATTGACGGTTTTTTGCGGCATTCTTATCCGCAAAGTTTCCTACACAGATAATAATGTAATTCCCTTTACTCATGAGAAACGGAGATAAGCCTTTTTTCTCGAGGGCTTCAGCTTCTCTCTTTGCCGCAGTCTTGGTGCGGTAACTTGCCAGTTGTATCGTGTATCCATTTAATTCTTGATTATTTTTTTTCTGTTCAGGAATCCTTTCTCTCGCGGGTGCGATTTGTTTTGTCGGTAATTCCCCCCGCGGTGAAGTTATCTCGTTTTTTGTAGCGGATGCTTTCTCTCCAGAAGCACTCGGCTGTGGTTGCATGGTAACATCGAGTCTTGAATTATTGGTCAAGAGAGCTAATCTTTTTCCTCGTTCGACTCCTACGGCAAACGAAACAATCCCCGTAGTTACCAGCGCAATGATCAGCAGGACCGTTTTCTCATAACTCCTGAACCCGGTGAGCGCAGAACCGTGACGACGGCTCTGTCCGCTCTGCAGAAGATTTTGTCCTGTCTTAAATAATTCTAATTGATACGGTTTGTTTTCCATATTTTTTTGTGGAATTGGAATTATTATAGCGCTTATTATGATAATATTGCAAGTAATTTTTTGTTTTTACCTTTTTAATGGCTCTTAGGAACGCCTCTACTACTTTAGGATCAAACTGCGTGCCACTTTTCTTTCTTATTTCTTTGATGGCGGCATTTACATTCATGCGTTCCCGGTAGGGCCTTCCGTATACCATCGCTTCGAACGCATCCGCAACCGCCATGATGCGGGCTCCTTGCGGGATTTGGCATTTTTTGAGTCTGGAAGGATATCCGGTCCCGTCATACTTTTCATGATGGTGCATGATGATAGGGATGACCGGTTTCAGCATTTGTAGCGGTCTGAGAATCTCTGCCCCTTTGAGAGGGTGTTTCTTAATGATGTTAAATTCGTGCCGGGTCAGTTTGCTGGTTTTAGTGAGTATCTCCTGCGGAATATCCACTTTTCCAGTATCATGCAAAAGGCTTGCATATTTAAGGCTCTCTATCTGTTTTGGATCAAGATGCATTTGTTCTCCGATTGCTGCCACCAGCCTGCTAAAGTAAGGAGAATGGGTATATTCTTGTGGCACACGCGTATCCAAAAGCGTCACCAGAGACTTAATGCTCCCAAATACTATTTTTTGCTGTTCCTCATAAAGCTGCAGGTTCTTAATGCCGATAACCGCTTGTTCCATAAGCGCCATCAGCATCTCTTGGTCAAAGCAGTCATAGCTAGCTCCGGGAGGTTCCCGTTTGAGAATTATCATCCCGATGATATCTTCGCAGATAAGCGGGGCGGCCATCAAGGTGTCTTGGCGTATTACCGCAAGTGTCGTAAGTATTTTTTTCTCTACGGCGCCCATAATACTATGCCGTTTGTCATAGTAGTATTTTTGTTTGTTGTTGGTACCGCTTTTTAAGATGGCGTGTTTCCTGGAGGGATCTAAGATCGTAATCTGACAATACCCGCTACTGAATATTTGGCAGAGCAGTCGCGTGAGACGGCAGACCAGCTCTTTAAGCTCATAAGTGGAGTTGACAAGGCGGAAAATACTGTGGCTGGCCGAAATAAGCGTCTTATACTTTTTCGTATGGGTCGAATAGTTTCTTATACTCATCGAGGCAGTATCTATCTGTCATCCCTGCGATATAATCGCAGATTACCCTACGTACTCCGTCCTGGGCAACGCGTTTTTTTGCCTCAGGCGGCAATTGATCCGGTTTTTCATTATATACTTTAAAGAGTTCTTGAATAAAACGTTTTGCTTTATTGCTCATTCTGATGACGCGGTAATGGTGATACAGCTTCTCCATGAGAAATTCCCGTAGCGGGCTTCGTAATGAGAGAATTTTTTTGCTAAAACCCACCACTTTTTTATCGTGTGTTTTGACATCTTTGTAAGACTTGAATTTTAGGGTGCGTATCGTATGTTCCGTTTGTTGTATGAGGTCCGTCACTTGCAGGTCGATTAAAGAACGGATGATCTGATACTTTCTTTTTTCTGGGGTAAGTGATGTTTGGTGGAGTGTTATTCTTTTGTATACTTTTTCCCAGAGAGGGAGATTCTGTAGGTCTGATTCTTTGATTAGTCCGGAGGTAAGTCCGTCGTCTAAATCGTGGTTATCGTAGGCGATCTCATCGGCAATATCTACTACCTGGGTTTCTAGTGTCGGCATTTCTTCCGGAGCAAGGTCATTGACGGTACCGCAGACATCAAAGGCAGTGGAGTGTTTTACAATCCCTTCTCTTACTTCCCACGTCAGATTGAGGCCTGGAAAGTCGGGATAGCGTTCTTCCAGATAATCAACGACCCGTAATCCTTGAAGATTGTGGTTAAACCCTCCGAATTTGTCCATAAGGTCGTTCAATGCGTCTTCTCCGGAATGCCCAAAAGGGGTGTGCCCTAAGTCGTGAGCCAGCGCAATCGCTTCGGTCAAATCGACATTTAAACGAAGCGCTGCGGCAATGGTTCTGGCAATCTGCGCTACTTCGATCGTATGCGTAAGGCGTGTGCGGTAATAATCTCCTTCATGTATGACAAAGACCTGTGTTTTGTACTCTAAACGTCTAAACGCAGCCGCATGTACGATACGGTCGCGATCACGTTGATATGCCGAACGATAAGGGTGTTCTTTTTCTTTATGCACCCGGTCCCGAGTATTGAAACTCTTCATCGCGAAAGGCGCCAGGAGTTTATTTTCGAGTTCTTTTATAAGTTTTTGCGTACGCATCGGTTAACTGTGTATGTAATTGGTTCAGCGATTGGGAGATGACCTTCGTGCCAAAAATACTAGGCATGAAGTTAGTGTCTCCCGTCCAACGAGGGACGATATGTACGTGGAGATGTCCCAGGATACCTGCACCTGCGCATTTGCCTTCATTAATACCGATATTGAATCCCTCCGGTTTAAGTATTTCCTTAAGCAATCTTTGTGTAGTCGCAATAGCGGAAAATAAGTCAAGAATCTCTTTTTGGGTAAGTTGGGCGATACGTTTAAGATGTCGTTTCGGACAGACCATGCAGTGGCCGTTATTGTAAGGAAACGTATTAAGCATCACAAGGTTGTATGGTGTCCGGAATACCACGGAGTGATTGTGTGTGTGCGTTCGGGCAGTACAGAATATACATCTTTTTTTATGCGTCTGCGTAATATAGCGTATCCTCCATGGCGCCCAGAGTTTATTCATCTTTTACCTTTACGATGGTGGCTTTTATCGTCTCGCCGATTTCTATAATACCATAAGACCGATACGGCGCAAAGACTTTATCCGTGGCACTGCCAGGATTAAAAAAGATGATCCCGTCTCTTTTCTCGTTGCAAGGCGTATGGGAATGTCCGAAAATAATCATCTCTACCTTGTCCTGCTTAAAGCGGTCGATAAGGAACGGTATTAGATTGTTCGGCGCACCTAAACCATGCATTATGCCGATTCTATGCGTTCCCACATTAATAATTTCTTTTTCGGGAAGTTTATCTTTAACCTCAAGGGGATCCATGTTCCCCCACACGGCCGCAACTACTTTACAGACAGATTTCAGTTTGGTAAGGACCGAGAGGTCGATTAAGTCTCCGCAATGAATGATCATTTCCGCATTCTTGAAATCATTGAGGATACACGCAGGGATTGTGTGCGTTTTTTCAGATATATGGGTATCAGAGATGACTCCTATTTTCATGCGACGACCCTCGCGTGGGAAAAAAGATCCAATATCTGGTTGAGATTGTTGACGTCCCAGGCCCAGATCTTTTCATCTAGTGCTCGCAGGCGGGTATTCATATCGATGTCATGCAGGGTCACAATGATCTTGCGTTGTATTTTATGATGGTACCTCTTGCATTCCTGTGCGAATAAAGAAATATCTTCTTCATTAAGCCGTTCTTTTTTAAAACCGATAATCCAAAGGCTTTCCCGGGAGCGGCCTAAAAGGCCGCAAGGCACGCAATTGCTCCGAAATTCCAGCGGTTTTATCTCTCTGAAATGAGACAGTTTAACTTTTTTCTTATCTACTTGAATTGTATCGTCCGCAAAAGCCTCAAGGAGTTCGTTGAGGCGCTCGGTGATTGGCCGTTGGGAATGGTAAAGGAAATCCCGGATTGCCGCTTCGATATAATCGCGGAACTTTTCTTTCTGGTTTTTAGCGTCAAAGGTCAGGGAATTCGATTTTTCTTGATAGACATAACGCAACCAAAATCCAAAGACCCGGTCGTTCATTTTAAGAAAATCGCCGTTTTTAAGGATTATATCAGTCTCAAGGATGTGGTTGATGCGTGAATTCATTTGCGCAGCAGTCTTCCGCAGTAAAAGCGTCACATCTTTTATTTTATTCCTGCCTTGCGCGATTAGATACAAGGCCGCAAGATGATCGTGCCCATAGGTGTGGTCGAGTATTCTTTTAACGTAGTGCGTAAACCTTTGATGCAAAGCACCTGAATAATCAAAAAGCAGATGTTCAAGTATATCGACAAGGCTGCGTTTTTCGTTTCTGCGTAATTCTTCCGTAATGATCTTCAAATAAAATGGATAGCCTCCGCTAAAAGAAACCAAGAATTCTTTGTATCCGGGGTTTAAAGGATGGCCCTTGAGAGTATGCTCAAGATACGCGCTACTTGTTTTTATATCAAAAGGCTGAAGTGTAATGATCTCAAAATTACCGAATAACAGCGAGAGCTGTTTGGCCAGCACTGTTTTGGTCTTAAATACCATGGAACTGGCGATAATATACATCGTATTCTTCTGTGTCATCAATAGCTTGGCCCATTCCCGATACAAGTTTCTTACCCCTAAACGTTCGAGATGCTGAAATTCGTCGAATATGATCACACAGGATTTAGTTGTTTCCTGATAGAAGGTTTCAGTCAACGAGAGTAATTCCGTAAAAAGTGCGTTCTTTTTTCTTTGTTCCAAGGCATGAAGAATGGCGCGTATTTTACAAACGGTACGGGGGATATATTTCTCTGATTTGTTAAGCAAAAACGAAATATTTTCCTCTAAATCATTCTCGCAGGGGGAAAGGAAATTGTATAAAAGTATCCCGATAAAACGCTTGGCAAAAGAGGCCAGCGTCTCTGCGCGTACCTCAATATACATAACTAGGATCCGGTTATCAGTGAAAGTATCAAGAAACCGGAAAAGAAGCGAGGTCTTCCCTACGAGTTCTTCCCCGACAATAGCCATATTCTGTCGGTAGCCATCTTTAAGGCCGCTCACCCGCTTGGTAAGCATGTCCAGATACCCGCTTCGGTTAAAAAAGTCTTCTTTACGCATAGGTTAGCGAGAAAGATAAAATAAAGGATTTTGCGGTAAATAGCCTTTTCGAATCTCAAAATGCAAATAGGTGAGGTTATCTCTTCCCGAATTTCCTGCTTTGGCAATAATAGTACCTTTTTGCACGTTATCACCCGCACGCGCAATAAGCTCCGCATTGCGTGCATAAACCGTGGAGAAACCGTCTCCGTGGTCAATGATGATGGTTTTGCCGTATCCACCAAAATTATCGCTGGTGAACACGATTTTGCCACTTCGCACGACGCGTACTTCACGGTTGCCTGAAGGTTGAATATTAATACCTTTATTTACCAAATTGTTATATGTTTCTCCGAAGTACGTAATGATGCGTCCTTTAATCGGCCAAATGAAATCCTCAGAGGCTAAATAAGTCGGCGCGGGGGATGGCAAGGAACTCCGGGGAATTAAGAGGAGTTGTCCCGTCTCTATGTATGAGGTATCCGAGATGCGGTTAATACGGGAGATCTCTTCTAGATCTACATTGTATCGTTTTGATATTCTCCAAAGCGTCTCTCCTCTTGCGACGCGATGGTACATCCCTGGGACTCCGGAGGGAAGCGTAGGTTTCATTGAAGTTACTGTAGCACAGCCAGTCATAAAAGAGAGTATCGCTGCAAGCGGGAGGCCGCATGCTACACGCGTAAAAATTCTTAAGCCTACAGCCTGCAGCCTGAAACCTGAAGCTAATTGAGTTTTCTTCATGTTTCTTCTCTTTCGCGTAAGCGTTTATAGATTTCTTCGAAACTACTCCGCTCGCTCGGAATCAATTTGTCCTGACATTATGGACGGACAAATTGAATTCGCAGACGCAGTGGAATTAAAGACAGTCTGTTACAACTTAAGTCGCAAGAAACACTTCGTAAGTTGTCTGCTCATTTAAGCGGGAGAGGGGAATCGAACTTAAAATTTCCAGCTCTCTCCTATCTGAAATTTTAATCCTTAAGGCCGTCAGGCCGAAGGACCTTTTCCACGGGGCATCCTTCCCCGATATTCAATCTCTATAAGCGGGAGAGGGGAATCGAACCCCCATATCTAGCTTGGGAAGCTAGTGTTCTGCCACTGAACTACTCCCGCACAATCTATGTTGGTCCCCGCTGATTTGCTGCGCAAATCAATGCACGGGGATTAAATTCGCAGACGCAAGATACTCTCTAGAGCTGTCGCTATAACTTATGTCGTCTTCGACTCCATAAGTTATCTGCTCATTTAAGAAGCTAGTGTTCTGCCACTGAACTACTCCCGCACAATCTATGTTGGTCCCCGCTGATTTGCTGCGCAAATCAATGCGCGGGGATTAAATTCGCAGACGCAATGGCCGCTCTAGTATTTCGCCCTAAAGGTACTTCGGGCTTTAGCCCAAAGAGGCTTCACTCAACTTAATAGAACAAAAATCCCCGCACATGGTACATACGTCGCGTATACGGGGCAGTGATGAAGCCCGGTAGAATTCAGCTTTCTCTGGATCGATGGAAAGCTGAATTTGTTTTTTCCAATCTCTTCTGCGCCGTGCCTGCGACATCTCTCTATCCCACTGTAACGCCGCCTTGTTGCCTTTAACAATATCGGCAGCATGCGCAGCTATACGTGAGGCGATTATGCCTTCTCGTACATCTTCTGCGCTGGGATGTTTAAGGTGTTCTGCGGGGGTCACATAACAGAGGAAGTCGGCACCTGCCTGTGCGGCGATGGCTCCTCCGATTGCCGAGGTGATGTGGTCCCATCCGCTTGCCACATCGGTCACCAGCGGACCGAGTACATAAAACGGCGCGCCACCACATATTTTTTTTTCAAGACGAATATTTTTTTTAATTTGGTCGAGCGGAACATGTCCAGGGCCTTCAATGATGACTTGGACATCCCGTCTTCTTGCTCTCCGGGCCAAGGCGCCGAGTACCTTTAACTCTGCGATTTGTGCTGAGTCAGTGGCATCCAGAACCGAACCGGGCCGCAGGCCGTCGCCTAAACTCAAGGTGATATCATAGGCGCACGCGATATCAAGGATCTTATCAAAGTGAGTAAAAAACGGATTTTCTTCCTTATGTGCTTTCATCCAGGCCAGGAGTATTGCGCCGCCGCGCGAGACCACTCCCAAAACCCTTTTTTGTTTGGTAAGAAACGAAGTACTGTATTTGGTTACTCCGGCATGTATGGTGAAGAAATCAACTCCCTGTTCTGCCTGTGCGCGAAGCACCTCGAGTATATCTTGTGCGTCGAATTTCAAGAAGTCTTGATGGCGGCGCTGCGCATTGACCGAGATTTCGTATAAAGGAACAGTGCCTACGGGGACAGAGGAGATCTTTATGATTTCGGTACGTACCGTGGACAGGTTGCCGCCTACGCTTAAATCCATAATCGTATCTGCCCCGTAGCGGATCGCGACTTTTGTTTTTTCTAATTCAAGATCAAGGTTATAGGCATCCGTGGATGTTCCAATATTGGCATTGACCTTTGTGCGCAAGCCAAGTCCTACCCCGCATGGTTTTTCAATAGAATGGTTGTTATTAAGAGGAATTACGATAGTGCCTTGTCTGATGCGTTCCAGTAGTTGGCGTGCGGGAATCTTTTCCTGACGGGAGATCTTTTTTATAAGAGGCGTGATGATTGAGTTCTTTGCGGAGCCTAATATAGTCATGAGGACAGTA
>JAHISH010000143.1 GCA_018818365.1 Candidatus Omnitrophota bacterium
AATTAATTGCGATCATACCCCTTCTCCACCAAGAATTCTTTAAGCGCAGGCGTCAAAGTAAGACTGATATGTTGTTTTTTTAGTCTTTCTAAAAGCGGCACAATTTCAATCTCTATGATCTTCTTAATCTCCTTCTTACGCAAAGGATTAAAGATAATAATATCATCGAGCCGATTCAAGAACTCCGGCCTAAAGTATTTCTTTACCTCTTGCAGTAGTCGCTCTCGAATCCCTTCATAGGAAATTATTTTTTGAGTACTCTCGGCCCCCTGTGAAATCTCTGACTGAATACGCTCTGCCCCAATATTAGAAGTCATGATGATCAGGGTATTCTTGAAGTTAACCGTCCGCCCTTGTCCGTCAGTCAGACGGCCATCCTCAAGGATCTGCAACAGCACATTGAAGACATCCGCATGCGCTTTTTCAATTTCATCGAGAAGGATAACCGCATAGGGCCGGCGCCTTATTTTCTCGGTAAGTTGTCCGCCCTCCTCATATCCCACATATCCCGGAGGAGCGCCGATAAGCCGGGAGACACTATGTTTCTCCATATACTCGGACATATCTACGCGGACGACTGCTTCTTCATCATCGAACAAAAACCATGCCAGGGTACGTGCAAGTTTGGTCTTGCCTACTCCGGTAGGCCCCATAAAAATAAACGAACCCATTGGACGCGCCTCATCCGCTAATCCCGAACGGGCCCTGCGTACGCAATCTGCGATACTCTTTATTGCTTCTTCCTGCCCGATAACCTTCGCGGCAAGTCGCTCTTCCATATGGATAAGTTTTTCTGTCTCTGCCTCCATAAGCTTGGTAATCGGGATACCAGTCCATTCGGCAACCACTTCGGCGATATCCTCATCCCCTATCTCCTGCCGTAAAAGAGTAGATTGCGTATCAAGGGCATTAAACGTATCATTGTATTCTTTAAGTTCCTTCTCCCGTTCCCGCAACTTCCCATACTTTATCGCGGCGACCTTAGCGAGATCACCTTTTTTTTCGGCAATAGCTGCTTCATTCTTCTCTTGCTCGATTTTTTCTTTGACCTCTTGTATCTTGACGATAATAGCCTTTTCTTTCTCCCATTGCTTCTTCTTTGCCTCAAGCTCTTTTTTCAAAACCTCTCGTTCTTCTTCTATTCTATTGAGCCGCTGGAGAGATGCTTTTTCTTTCTCTTTCTTCAACGCCTGGCGTTCGATCTCAAGCTGAATGACCCTGCGCTGCACCGTATCGATTTCAAGAGGCATACTATCGATTTCGATACGAAGGCGTGAAGCCGCTTCATCGATTAAATCAACCGCCTTATCCGGAAGATGCCGTTCGGTAATATACCGGTCGGAGAGGCTGGCTGCGGCAATAAGCGCCGAATCTTTTATTCGCACCCCGTGGTGGATTTCATATTTTTCTTTCAATCCCCGCAAAATAGCGATTGTATCCTGTACATCCGGCTCATCCACAAAGATAGGTTGAAACCTGCGTTCTAAAGCACTATCTTTTTCAATATGAGTTCGGTATTCGTCTAGAGTGGTGGCGCCAATACAACGTAATTGGCCCCGCGCAAGAAGGGGTTTAAGCATATTGGAAGCGTCCATGGCACCTTCGGCAGCACCCGCACCTACGATTGTATGCAATTCATCGATAAACAAGACCACCCGTCCATTCTGGCTCTGGATCTCGCGTAAGACTGCCTTTAGACGATTCTCAAACTCTCCGCGGAACTTTGTTCCCGCAATAAGGCTTCCTAGGTCCAGCGAGACAATCTTCTTCTCTTTAAGGCTCTCCGGGACATCCCCTGATACGACCCGCTGCGCCAATCCTTCTACGATCGCGGTCTTTCCCACACCTGCTTCTCCAATTAAGACCGGATTATTCTTGGTGCGCCGGGCTAAGACCTGCATCAGGCGTCGGATCTCTTTATCCCTGCCGATAACCGGATCAAGCTTTTGCTGATATGCCAACGCAGTCAAATCCTGGCTATATTTTTCAAGGGCCTTGAATTTCTCTTCTGGGTTCTCATCAGTAATA
>JAHISH010000144.1 GCA_018818365.1 Candidatus Omnitrophota bacterium
CCAGGCTCCTCCTGCATTAGCCATCATTACTGCCAAGACAAAACCACAGACCGTTGCTCCGGTAAGAAGGCCTGTGACCGCCTCCACCCCCATCAGCAATCCTACCAGAAGCGGTGACAAGATCGCTAAGAGAGCAGGAAGAATCATCTCTTTCTGTGCCGCCGCAGTCGCAATACTGACACACCGTGCATAGTCAGGTTTGGCCGTGCCTTCCATCAAACCCGTAATCTCTCT
Source organism: Candidatus Omnitrophota bacterium (assembly GCA_018818365.1). Taxonomy (GTDB): domain Bacteria; phylum Omnitrophota; class Gorgyraeia; order Gygaellales; family Profunditerraquicolaceae; genus JAHISH01. Next base: position 235 of record JAHISH010000144.1, read on the forward strand.
AAATTGACGGCGCACTTCAACAACGATCTTCCCCGCAGCCCTTCCCACCGCGCCCATCGTTAACGCACAGAACAGAAAAGGAAGCATCCCTCCGAAAAACAACCCTACTAATACATTCGGATTGAGAAAACTGCAGATAAGGTCTTTCCCATGCAAGACTACTTGTTCCTTATACGCAGCAATAAGCGCTAACGCAGTCAAGGCCGCAGAACCGATGGCAAATCCTTTTCCGGTAGCGGCAGTAGTGTTTCCTAAGGAATCCAGGGCATCGGTCCTCTTGCGCACTTCAGGAGGCAGATGCGCCATCTCGGCATTACCTCCGGCATTATCCGCCACCGGCCCATAGGCATCGGTCGCTAAGGTAATCCCTAATGTCGAAAGCATGCCCACCGCAGAGATACCGATTCCGTACAACCCGGAATTAAAATTAGTAGCCCCTCCGGAAAGAAAAAAGCTGGCCAAGATCGCAATCCCCACCACGAGCACCGGAACTGCGGTAGACAACATACCTACTGCCATTCCCGCTATTATGACCGTCGCAGGGCCGGTTAAGGAAGCATCAGCGATAGACCGAGTCGGCTTAAACCGGCTCGAAGTAAAATACTCTGTGGATAATCCGATTAATACCCCGGCAATAAGGCCTGTTAATACCGACCAATATACCCCAATGTTTTCTACCCCTAAAATTGTTCTTACTAGAAAATAGGAGATTACCGCTACAATTAAAGAACTCGCAAAGACTCCTTTTCGCAGCGCTGCCAATAAAACCCCTTGGCTGGCCTCTTCGCCGCTTTTTACAAAGAATGTTCCGATAATAGATGCGACCACTCCTACTGCGGCCATGACCATAGGAACGGTCACCCCTTTTATACCCAATCCCGCTGCCACCCCTAACGCGGAAGTTGCAACGATGGAACCTACATATGATTCGTAAAGGTCCGCACCCATACCGGCGACATCTCCCACATTATCTCCCACATTATCGGCAATAACTGCCGGGTTACGCGGATCATCTTCGGGGATGCCTGCCTCTACTTTACCTACTAAATCTGCGCCCACATCCGCGGCTTTGGTAAAAATCCCTCCTCCGACGCGCGCAAAGAGCGCCTGCACACTTGCCCCCATGCCAAAACAAAGCATCGTAGAAGTAATCGCGGTAATCTTATCGGTTCCAAAAGGCAAGGGATGCGCAGAATAATACCAATTCAGAAAGTAATACCAGATGCTTAAATCTAAAAGACCCAATCCAACCACTGTTAACCCCATGACCGCGCCGCTTGAGAATGCAACGCGCAACCCGGCATTAAGGCTCTTGGTAGCGGCAGCCGCAGTACGGTTGGAAGCCTGTGTCGCGATGCTCATGCCGATGAAACCGGAAAGACCGGAGAATAAACCTCCGGTTAAGAATGCGAACGGCACAAAGATCACCAGGTATTTTTTGAATACCAAAACTAACAGTATCACAAAAACGACCGCAAAGAATAATGCGACCCCTATGTACTGGCGTTTAAGGTACGCCTGCGCGCCGATACGTACCGCCTGAGCGATCTCTTTCATACGCTCGTTGCCTTCGTCTTTTTTAAGGATAGAAGATGCCAGATACCATGCGAACAAAAGCGCGGCAATGGAACCAAGCGGAGCAAGAAGCAATAAATCTATATTTACCATATTACTAATCCTCCCTATTCTAAAAAAATAATCTGTTGCAAATTAGGTCGTATATTAACATAAAGTGAGGGTTTGTCAATAGATTTTGGGCGTTACGATACGCGGGGGTTCTCCTCTACTGTCTGAGCCTCCACATCAATAACTTCTGCGCGTGTGTTTCTTGGGGAAGAAGATTGGACTACACGGCGTGTAATCGCTAAGGAATTGTAAAGAAACAATAGAAGAAGCACTCCTTCAAGGACAATCCAGACCAAGGGGCGCAGAAAAATCCAACCGAAAAGGAAATTAAATACAATCAAAAACGGGAGCAGGCATCCCGTCTGGCTAAGCATAAAGAAAGAATTACTGTTTTGGGGATTAGATCGCGGCATCATTCCTTAGAAGTACCAGAATCGCGGAATACGGCACCACCACGTACTTCTTCCTCTCGTATTCAATCTCAATACCTGAGCTGCGCAAGAATATACAGTAATCCCCTTCCTTTGCCTGCAAAGGGAAATACTTCTGTTCAAATTTCGGAGACTGCCACGGTTCTATCTCTAATGCGGCAGGATCAGGAATCGGATATCCCGGACCGGTTCTTATCACCGTACCCGTTTGCACCTTCTCTTTTTCTCTCACCCCTTGAGGAAGATATAAGCCTGCATCAGTACGCTGTGAGCCCTCATCCGGCGCAATCAACACACGATCTCCGACCACCACCAATTCTTTTGACATCATACACCAAACCTTTCCCAATGTATCAATCCTTCTAATGGACGCTTTGGTACTTGCGGCAAGGCATCTTTTTGTTCCGGATACCCCAATGCGATAAGACTGATAAGTTTCAGCTCTGAGGAGGCGTGCAATAATTGATTGACCTGTTGCGCATACGGTTTCTTATCTCCCGCAATCCAACACGAACCTACGCCATAGGAAGTAGCGGCAAGCAGGATATTTTCCGTCGCGGCGCACCCGTCTTCTAAATAATACTTGGTCTCTTTGCAGAAGACCGCGATCCCCGCGGCTGCCGACGCGATAAACCTCCCGTTTTCCGCGAAAGCGCTGATCTTCTCAAGAGTATCCTTCTTGGTAATCACCACAAATTCCCACGGTTGCACATTACGGGCGGTAGCGGCAAAACGTCCTGCATTAACAATACTCTCGAGAATCTCTTTCCCAAGAGAACGAGAGCTAAACACTCTACTACTTCTGCGTTTCGTTACTAATTCAGAAAAATCCACCGTATTCCCTCCTATGCGGGAAACCTTTGACGTATGCCTTCGGGAATAGCCTGCGGTTTTAAATCCTTATCTACACAGACCAAAGTAGTCTTTGCCTCCACGATAATCTTATTATCCTGGTCCGTCACGGTATAATCAAAAAGAATACGCACTCCGGTGGTCTTCACCACCCTTGTTTCGATATGTAAAGAATCCCCGTATACCGCAGGAGACTTATAATCGATCTCCTGGCGTGAGACGACAAACATAGTGCCCTCCCGGGAAAGCTCTTTAACGGATAACCCACAAGATGCCAAATATTCCGTGCGCGCTTCTTCAAG
>JAHISH010000145.1 GCA_018818365.1 Candidatus Omnitrophota bacterium
AGACGTCGGACCAGACCAATGGGATGTTTTACCAATTACGACAGCGTAAGCCGTATCGTTTACGCGATTTTTAACCGTCTGAACTCCAAATGGCAAGAGAAACCTTTAACACAATTTACACAATTTATTTGACATTACCTCCCCCCACCCAAGAGATGAAAGTTTATTACGTATCGTAAGTAGAATAAAAGTAAGGGGTGTGGGCTTGGAATTCGGCAGCGCAGGTATCCACCAGTTTAAAGGAAGGAGTGATTTCTTGTGCTTTACGAAAAGAATAGATATCTTTCTCTTGCGTGCCGGTCAAGATACTAATCTGTTGGTCGCTAAAACCGTATTTCTTCGCAGTCAGCAACAGCTCTCTAGAAAGAGCATCCTTCTCCCTCACGAGCTGACGCTCACAATCAATGATCTCTTTGATATTATAGAGGAACCAACGGTCGATACTGGTCAGGGAATGTATTCTTTCTAAATCCATATCCGCGCGGAATGCATCCCCAAGATAGAAGATCCGCTCTGCTCCGGGGAGACGTAATTTCTGCGATATTTTCTCAAGTATTGCGTCATTCACCGGATGCGCCAGAGGCATTTTAAAAAGTATGCTCTCCAGGCCTGCTTTCTTAATCTCCAGCGACCGCAATCCTTTCTGTAAAGCCTCTTTAAAGGTCCTCCCGATAGCCATTGCTTCTCCGACGGATTTCATAGAGACGGTAAGCGTAGGATCCGAAGAAGCGAATTTCTCAAAAGTAAAGCGGGGGACCTTCACCACGCAGTAATCGATGGCAGGCTCAAAGCACGCCGGGGTCTCTTGAGTAATGTCGTTGGGGATCTCATCCAACGTGTAGCCTACGGCTAACTTTGCGGCGATCTTGGCGATCGGGAATCCCGTAGCTTTGGATGCCAACGCAGAACTGCGTGATACACGCGGATTCATTTCGATCACGACCATGCGGCCTGTCTGAGGATGCACGGCGAACTGGATATTGGAACCGCCGGTTTCAACCCCAATCTCACGGATACAGGCAATCGCGGCGTTACGCATTTTTTGATATTCCCGGTCGGTCAAGGTCTGGACAGGAGCAACGGTAATACTATCCCCCGTGTGGACTCCCATAGGGTCAAGGTTTTCAATAGAACAAATAATCACCACATTATCCTTTAAATCCCTCATCACCTCTAATTCAAACTCCTTCCAGCCGATCACCGATTCTTCGATCAGAATCTCGCTGATCATGCTTGATTCTAATCCGTGTTTGGCTAAATTCTTAAACTCTTCGATATTATAGGCGATGCTCCCCCCGGTCCCTCCGAGCGTGAAGCTGGGACGGATAATCAAAGGAAACCCGATCTTTATCGCTACCTGCAACGCCTCTTTCAAGGTATAGGCCCTGCCACTGCGCGGTAAATCTAGGCCGATCTTCTTCATCGCTTCCTTAAACAGCTGGCGGTCTTCTCCTTTTTTAATAGCCTTGATATTTGCGCCGATCGTCTCGACTTTATATTTCTTTAATACCCCGTTGTGGTCTAACGCAACCGTAGTATTCAACGCAGTCTGTCCCCCCAACGTAGGAAGAAGCGCATCCGGACGCTCCCGCGCAATAATTTTCTCTACGATCTCCGGAGTAATGGGCTCTATATACGTGCGTGTGGCTAACTGGGGGTCAGTCATAATTGTCGCGGGATTAGAATTCACCAAAATCACTTCAAATCCTTCCTGCATAAGCACCTTGCAGGCCTGTGTTCCAGAATAGTCGAATTCACAGGCCTGGCCGATTACGATCGGACCAGAACCAATAATCAAAATCTTCTTTATATCAGTGCGCCGAGGCATTTTTCCCTTTTTTCTTCTTCATCATTGCAACGAATTCATCAAACAAATATTCTGCATCATGGGGGCCGGGGGACGCCTCCGGATGAAATTGAACCGAAAAAACGGGGAGTTTCTTATGCCTCATCCCCTCCAAGGTCCGGTCGTTTAGATTAATATGGGTTATTTCAACATCCTGCCCCCGGAGAGAATCAATATCCACGCAGAACCCGTGATTCTGAGAAGTGATTACGACTTTCTTCGTCCTTACATCCTGCACGGGATGGTTAGCCCCATGATGGCCAAATTTTAATTTATAGGTTCTACCTCCTAACGCAAGCCCGAGCATCTGATGCCCAAGGCAAATTCCGAATACCGGTAATCTTCCGAGTAGCTCTCCGGTGGTCTTAACGACATATTCAACGGCAGAAGGATCCCCCGGTCCGTTAGAAAGAAGTACTCCATCCGGTTTTAAAGAAAGAATTTCCCTGGCGGACGTCTGCGCCGGGACGACGCAGGCCTGGCACTGCCGCGCCATAAGTTCTCGTAAAATATTGTATTTGACCCCGCAATCAATGACAACGACTTTATACCGGCCTTTGGTAATCCCTGACCAGATATATTTCTTCGCAGAAGTCACTTCTTTAACTAAATCAATCCCCACTAAACCACGGGAATCTCTGGCTTTTTGGACAAGGCGCTCTTCATCAGATTCTTCTGTGGATACTACCGCTTTCATGGCGCCGGATTGTCTTATTTGCAAGGTAA
>JAHISH010000146.1 GCA_018818365.1 Candidatus Omnitrophota bacterium
ATTAGACGACAGGGCAATAGTTGAGCCCTTACAGACAAAAGCTTAAGGGCGAAACACTCAAGCGACTACTCGCTAGTTATGCTTGAGTGCAAACTTATATGAAGGTCCCCTCCTCGCTTTACACTCGGGGGGATTGCATTCGCAGACAAGACAATAGCTTGATACTAATCTTTATTCCAATAATACTGCCACCAGCTGTAATACCCTCTAGTCAGCGTTCCCGTCACCTTGTGAACACGAATCACGCGCTTATAGTGCGTGGCATCACTAGAAAATCGGACAAGCCACTCCCCTGGATACTGCTTGTCTTGGGTAAGAGAAGCCAGAGACAACGAAGAAACGCTTGCGCACTCAGGGTCTTGCAAGCAATCCTTGCGCGCTAACCAGACTGCTTCTTTCTTGCTTATGCCGTCGTTGAGATATACCCTTTCGGCAGCCTCATAAATGCCTGCGCCGGTAACGCACCCACAAGAAAACCAGCCCACCATAAACAGCATACCTAGACGTATAACCGTAGGCACGAAGAATTCCTCCCGAATTTCACGCTTATTATCGCACGGATGAAGATGATTGCAACTTTTTTTTAATACGGAGTATTTACGCGGGGCTTCCGATAATTTGATGGATGGTCTTTAACAAATCTTCTGCCTTGATGGGCTTGGCAATCATATAATGCTCCCCGACCTTGGCACCATCATAATTCTCTTCTTTCTTGATTACCACGCCGCTTAAGAAAAGAATAGGGATTTTTTCCGTCTGCGCATCTTCCAAGAGATGTGCGGCAACCTCTCCTCCGTCCATATCCGGAAGCATAATATCTAAAAGAAGCAACTGCGGTTTATATTCTCGGGCTAGCTGCAGCGCGCCAGTACCCGTAGTAGTCGTAATAACCTCATAGCGCGCCCGTCTTAAGATTTGGCTTAAGTGGACAAGGATCTCCTCGTCATCGTCCACCACGAGGATCTTTTTGCTTGCGTTATCCATCGTTTTTTACCATACCAGCGCCACTCTTTCCTGTCAAGGTTTTTTACTCTTTACGGATTGTTTTATTAATAATCGCAAGGAGATCCTTGGAATCGAAAGGCTTCGCCAGGAAATAATGCTCTTTGACTTGATGCCCTTTTTCTTCATCCTCTTTGGTGTAGAGGCCCGTAAGGAAAATTATCGGGATTGACGCGGTTGCGTGGTCAGCGCTTAAGACTTGGGCTACTTCTCCCCCATCAAGATCGGGGAGGACAATGTCCAGAATGATAAGGTCTGGAGACTCTGCCTTGGCCAAGGCAATTGTCTCCTTTCCCGTCTTGGCTTCGCTAACCGCAAAGCCCGCGGCACGCAGGCGCTCTCCAAGAACCAAGAGGATATCAGGCTCATCATCAACAATAAGTATTTTCTTCATCGGCATTTATTCCTTAATATTTTTTCTGATACATTGCAAGAGTTCCTCGACACTCACCGGCTTGGCGATAAAAGGATGCCCGGCGATAAGACCCGAAAGATTTCCCATCTCTCGGTCATTGACCAGCGCGGTCAAGAATACGATAGGGATTTTCTCAGTCTTTGGCAACGCCTGAAGTTCCTGTGCCACCGCCCCCCCATCCATTTCGGGCATAATCACATCACAAAAGATCAAATCAGGGACGAATTCTTGCGCCTGGGCAATCCCTTCTTTCCCCGAATACACCGCCTTAACTTCATACTCTCCCGATTCATCCAGATTCAACTTCACTAAGTCAATAAAGGTTTTTTCGTCATCGATAAAGAGAATCTTCTTTTTCGCCATCACTGCCATCCTTTCTTTGTATCTTGAATAAAAGCATTACTTTCAAACCCAGAGCAGGGTCTTCTTTATTCTGAATCTCCACAATCCCCTGGTGCATTTCAATGATATTCTTCACAATTGAAAGCCCGAGGCCGGTTCCCCCTTTGCGTAACCGGGTGGTAAAAAAGGGTTCAAATATCTTACTCAAAAGCTCTTGTTGTATCCCGGGGCCGGTATCTTCGATTTCGGCCACCGCCACTGTTTCGCCGAGATTAAAAACATCCTCCCAACGACGGCCGATACCAGGTTTGAATTCTTTTAAGGTATGAAGATAGGTGCGTATGGTCAACGCGCCCCCCTCCGGCATCGCTTCAATGGCGTTCATAAATAAGTTCACCAGGACCTGCGAGATCTTATTCTTGTCAAGAGGGAGCAAAGGAAAGTCCTCCTTAAGCTCCTTACTCACCTCTATCTTGTACTTATCGCTCATGTGCTTCAAAAGGACCAGTGACTTTTCAATAATAGAATTGAGGTCCGCCTGCTCTATGGTTAACCGTTGCATCGCGGAGAAATCAAGGAGTCCTCTCACCACGGTATCGGCGCGCTCCACCGCTTCTTTAATCGATGTCAATGCCGTGACCAACTGTGGGTCATCGCGAGGTATTTTTTTCAATAAATACTCTACCCCCTGCATAACGATGGCGAGCGGATTTTTGACTTCATGCGCAACTCCACTTGCCAACCTTCCCACCACCTCCATTTTCGCAAGTTGCACAAGCTGAAATTGAGCTTCTTTTAGCTTGGTGTACGCCTCTTGCAATGCAAGTTGTGTTTTCTTACGCTCCGTTAATTCCCGTTCCAACTGTTGGTTTGAGGTCTGAAGTTCCGCGGTTCGCTCCTTAACTTTAATTTCAAGATCGTCTTTCGCCCTGCGTAAGTCCACCTCGGAGCGCTTACGGTCGGTAATATCTTGGCCGACGCAAATCACCCCTTCAATTTCCCCTTGTGCATCAACCATGGTGGAACCGGCAAAAAGGACAGGGATATTCTTTCCGTCTTTAGCAATATACGTCTCCTCAATCCCGTTTATGAAACGCGCAATATTTAAATTATTAAACCAGGCATGCAAAAATGAACTTTCCCATTCTTTGACGATGCCGCGAAGAGGCTTGCCGATAAGTTCTTCTTCGGTATACCCAAGCATCAAGAGGCTGGCGTTATTAACAAAAGAAATGGTGGTGTCGGGTTTCACGACGAGTAAAGCTTCGTTCATGAAACGAAGGATGTTTTCCGTATAGTTCTGTGCGGGGGGAATCGGTTTTCTTGCGTGAGGGGATTCTTCGGGCATCAATGGCTTTTGTGACTTTATCGCGTACGCTTGGTACGACCGCGCTTCTTATTTGTTAACACCACGCTCTCTTCTTTAAGAGCCACCAGTTCCTGGGTTAAGGCGATAATATGCGATGACGCTACGTTAAGTTTTGTCTCAAGCTGGGTGATCTGCTCTTTGAGTACTTCTATCGCGCGGGGAAAATCTGCCGTGGTAGTCCGTAACTGCGTCAGCTCGGCGTTCTTCTGCGTCAGCTCGGCGTTCTTCTGCGTCAGCTCGGCGTTCTTCTGCGTCAGCTCGGCGTTCTTCTGCGTCAGCTCGGTATTCTTCTGCGTCAGCTCGGCGTTCTTGGGAACTAATACCTTATTTGTCCTATTTACTTTTTCGTTCTCCTCTGTCAAATATTCAACCTGAAATTGCTTTTCGTACATCAAGCTGAGAAGATCATTCTTCTGCTTGCCCAGCACCAAACTCGCGGCGATGCTAAATATCGCCAGGCCATATAGAAAAACCGTCACCATAATCTTAATTAAACGCATCTCCCCCACTCCATAGTTGCTCTGGAATCTCCTCTTCCTTCAGATTATATATTCCTTCTTTGCGCAAGTCAACGCATAATCCAACCCGGCCTTACCGATACAGGCCTAAGAAGGAAACTACGGTATTGCCGGCGCAAAGAAGAAGAAAGAGGCAAAAACAGCCAATAAGCGCATTGTAAATCACCCGATTTCTTCTCAAGAAACCAAATCCCTGCACGATATAGAAAAATACAAAAGGCGCAAAGTAGAGAGTGACTCTCTCTCCCGTAAAGGGAAACTTTTTGAATACGCCGCAGACGAATAATTCCAAGAAAAGAA
>JAHISH010000147.1 GCA_018818365.1 Candidatus Omnitrophota bacterium
CCGGCCTGGATAGTATCAAGTTCTCGGTAAATGGCGGCACGGCGGAGCCTTATCGTAAGGTGCACGGAGTCGACGCCTTTACCAAGGTTATAGGAAATATAAAGTGGTTCTCCCGGTATAGGGCGCAGAAGGGGCTGCAGTTTAAAATTTACGTGAGTATGGTCCCCACAAGCATTACGCCCGGAGAATTCCAGATACTTAAAGACATTCTTTCCGGCTATGTCGATGAGGTGGACTGCCGCAGCTGCAGTAACCAGGGCGGCAATATGTTAGATAATAACAATACCGAGAATATCGATAAGGATAATCTGTTGGGGAGCATGCGCAAAGACCAATGCCTTGGGAAGTGCCCGGATCTGTTTTTTCGGTGCACGGTTACTCCTCAGGGGTATCTTTCTGCCTGTGTAGTTGATTATAGAAATTACCTGGTAGTGGCTGATTTACGCAAGACGTACATAAAGGATGCCTGGCATAATGAGACGTATGTTAATTTAAGGAAAAGGCATAACGCCGGTGATATTGGAGGGTTGATTTGTCATAACTGCATTAATAATTGCGTAGAAGAGACAAAGCCTTTATTACCGGAATTTGCTCAGCCGACCTAGGGCGTTTCTAAAGAGGGACACATGAAAAATAGATATAAACCTCATTTGATTAAGATTATGCGTGCGCGTACTTCCGTAGGCAGGGATCTCGAACACGGAGTGCGTCTGGATAGGAACGAACGAGTTACCAATTTCTCCGATTCTATAATCCGGGATCTCTATGCCTATATCCCCACGTATGCGTTTAATGTCTATCCCGATCTGGATAGATTATATGGTAAGTTATCGAAGTGGACGGGTTTATCAGTTGAAGAATTATATGTCACTAACGGTATTACTGAGGGGATCAGGATAATATTTGAGACGTTAGTCAATCCCGGAGATAAAGTCCTGGCAATTTCTCCATCATTCCCCATGTATCACATATACGGTCAGATCTATCAGGCCGAATGGTGCGCTGTTGAGTTATCAAAAGACTTAACGATCGATATCGGAGAATTGATTGGGTCGATCGATAAGCGAACAGCGTTGGTGTGTCTGCCGAATCCGAACTTGCCTATAGAAAACCTTTTTTCTGTCCAGCAGATACGCAGTTTAGCTGATAAGTGCAAGGAGTGCGGAGCCATTTTAGTGGTTGATGAGGCTTATTATTATTTCGGATCTACGAGCGCTATCTCTCTTGTCGCGGAATACGATAATCTTGTGGTTTTTCAGACTTTTTCAAAAGCGTTAGGGTTAGCCGGCGTTCGATTGGGTTATATAGTAAGCAATAAGGATAATATTGAATATTTGTCAAAAACGCGCTCGTTAGTGGAGATAAATGGGATATCGGCCGCAATCGGAGAGTATATTCTTGACCACCCTGAGATCATGAATGAATATGTAAGAGATGTCAAGATCGGTAGAGAGTATATTCAACAAGAGTTGAGGAATATGGGGATCAAGTATTCCGGAGGGCAGATAACCAATGGTATGCTGATCTTTCTTAACACTAAAGCAGAAACGGAAGCTCTTTTGGAAGTACTGAAGAAAAGCCGGATTTATGTAAGGGGTTCATTCGGACCTCCAATAGATAACTGCATCCGTTTGACGCTTGGGCCGCAAGAGGCCATGGAGAGATTCATTGCCGTCTTCAAGAAATGGTTGTCTGATAAGGAGAGTTGATGATAAAGACTAAGATTTTAGATTGTACTTTGCGGGACGGCGGGTATTACAATGATTGGGATTTTGATGTTGATTTTGTCAAGAAGTACATTTCGGTCCTCAACGATAGCGGGATTGATATTATCGAACTTGGTTATAAATCAAGAGCCAATGACAAATTCTACGGATTTTGCCATTATTGCAGCGACAGTCAGCTCGATTTCCTGAAGAATTATAAGAATATCGAGTATTCATTTATGATAGATGTCAAAGATTTTGTTAATGCGGAGTCGGGTTTAGATGTCCCGGAAGTCAAGAGGGTCATAAAAAACAAGAAACAGACTTTTTTTAGCTGGTGCCGCATTGCCACCTATCATGAAACGGTTCCGCAGGCGATTAAGTTGAGCGGTATCTTGAAAGAACTGGGCTATAAAGTTACTTTTAATATTATGGGTTTCTCTCTTCTGAATAATGAGCAGATCAGGAAGATGCTGCTCGGTTTAAAAGATAGCCTTGTTGATGTCATATACATATCCGATTCATTCGGTTCATTAGTTCCCGAGGATATAACGGATTTTGTGGATCTGGTGCGCCGGCAGTATCAGGGGCCTATCGGTATCCATACCCATGACAATCAAGGCCTGGCTTTTGCCAATACCATTGCTGCTATTAACGCGGGCATCGAGTATATTGATGCGTCCGTCTTAGGGATGGGAAGGGGGGCTGGTAATTTACGGTTAGAGCAATTACTGCTCTTTTTGTATTTTAAGCATAATGAACGCCATCTGAACCCGTATTCGTTGCTGGATATTATCCAGGAATACTTTATGCCGTGGCAGGCACATTTTCAATGGGGCTGGGATTTTAGCTATATGCTCAGCGGACTAAAGAACATACACCCTACGTATTGCCAAAAACTGAAATCGAGCCATCAATACGCTATCACGCAGGTTGCTAATATACTCAGCGGGATCTCGGATCAGGATGCGGTTAAATATAATCCCCGTAAGCTGATTGAAGTAAGTAACAGGGTATTGAACCCTGTTTGTGAAGAAGAGGGGAAGTGCATAAAACTCGATCCATATAAGTCCCGGCATGCGGATTCTGTTGTAATTCTGGCAGGAGGTGTTCATCTGCGGCAGCACAAAGATGCGATACGAGCTTTAGCGAAAAAGAACAAATCCTTGGTTCTTGAATGTAATGATACCGGAGTCTTCCTGGATTTGCGCCGGACAACTGTTATCTTGAATCGGGTGCGTTTAACAGAGCTGCGGGATTCCGGCGCATCCAAGTCTGCGAAAGAGATCGTTACGGCGATGAAGATAGTGGATAGTGGTCTTTTTGTAAAGAATCTAAGGTATATAGAATGTTCGTTAGGAATAGGCCAGTTTAAGGTCAGCCCGGACCAAATAATCATTCCTTCCTATATCGTGGGTATGTTCGCGGTCGGGATGGCGTTATTGTCCGATCCTAAGATTATATATATCGCGGGTTTTGAAGGGTTTGTTTCCGAGAAGAATAAGGATGAGCATAAGGAAATGCAAAATTTCTGGAATATGGTATTACAAAGTCCCTATATGAAGCATCGGAGAATAATCTCGGTTACGCCAACTCATTACGATCTGAGCGTTCAGTCAGTGTACAGCTTGATCGATTAATTAATAGAGGTTTATTGATGAAAATAGCAGGGATTATCCCAGCGAGGTATAAATCATCCCGTTTCCCCGGGAAACCGCTGGTTTTGTTATTGGGCAAGCCTATGGTCATCTGGGTGGTTGAAATCGCTGCGAAGGCGCTGGGAAAGGATAATGTGTTTGTCGCAACCGATGATGATCATATAGCAAGAGTGGTTCAACAATACGGATACCGTGCGGTCATGACTTCGGATTCAGCCCTCACGGGGACCGACCGATTGTATGAGGCGTCCCGTAGGATCAAGGCGGATATATATATCAACATCCAGGGGGATGAGCCGCTTCTTTCTTTCCGCGATATTGTGAAGGTTTTGGAGTGTAAGAAGAGATTCCCTCGCGAAGTGGTGAATGGGATGTGTAGGCTTAAGCATGCCGATGATCCGCGTAATATCAATTTTCCCAAGGTGATTACCACCGAAGATTTAAAAATGGTCTATATGTCGCGATTGCCTGTCCCCGGATTCAAGGCGAGTAAGAATGCCCCCAAAGTGTTCTGGAGGCAGGTGTGTATTTACGCCATGAGCCGGGAGGAGTTGACGGCGTTCGGCAGGTTCGGAAGAAAGAGCGAGCTTGAGCGTATGGAGGATATTGAGATGCTGCGTTTTCTGGAATTAGGTGTTCCGATACGCATGATTAAGCTCAGAGGCAGTTCCTACGCGGTAGATGTCCCCGGGGATGTAAAATTCGTTTCGAGCATACTGAAGAAGAGGGCCGCATGAAACGTTTCGATGAGTATAAAACCTGGCTATTCGACTGCGATGGAGTTTTGTTGGATTCGAATGCAATAAAAACCGAAGCTTTCTATCAAGTCGGTCTAACCTACGGAAAAAGAGAAGCAGAACAACTTATCGCGTACCATAAACAATTAGGCGGGGTTTCGCGGTTTAGTAAATTTAAATATTTTTTCGAAAACATATTAGAGAAAAAAGAGTATAAAGAGGATTTATCTGTTGCTCTAGACCGGTATTCCGACTTTGTTAAAAAGATGATGCTTGAGTGCCCCGAAGTAGACAATTTGCATTCTTTTCTTAATAAGATTCCTAATGAATCGCGCAAGATTGTTGTTTCAGGGGGGCAGGAATCAGAAGTCCGCGAAGTTTTTTTACAGCGCGGGCTTGCAGATTACTTCGATGCCATCTATGGCAGTCCTACGAGTAAAACGGATATCTTGCAGGAGCTCATGAAAGGTAAACTGATGTGTTTTCCAGTCATTTTCATCGGGGATAGCCTGTATGATTACGAGGTCGCCGAAGAGTCCGGCATAGATTTTGTTTTTATGTATAGGCACACCGAATTCAGTGGTTGGAAAGAATACTTTAGTGACAAAGAGGCGCTTATCGTTCCGGGCCTCTTGGATATTTTAAAGAGACTGCCGAGTTGAGGAGCTTATTTGGTTTAGCACTCCCTTGAGATACATGAAAAGACCAAAAGTTATTATTCTTAGAGCAAACGAAGGGAAGACACTCATCAAAAAGTCTCTTGCAAAATGCTCGGAATTCCAGTGGATCTATTTCGGAAGGAACACGCACCTTTTCTATACCGTTAAAGAAGTTGTCGAAATCTACGGAGGAGGGGAGAGTATCAATACGGGTGAGATGA
>JAHISH010000148.1 GCA_018818365.1 Candidatus Omnitrophota bacterium
AATTATATCACGAAATGCTTATACTTTGAAGTGTATTCTGATACTTTAGAGGAGGCATTGTAAAATTAAGCGCTTTTGATACAATAAATCAGGTGCAAGAGCAGGATTATGCAGTATAAAGTGAAGGATCATTTTCAAGTTTTAATAACTTCTCGAACTACGCGTATTTTTAAGGTACAATAATAGTGTGGAATCTTTATGGACATTGCGAAAAGGAGGAAAATTATGGAAAAAATGGTAAGTTCCGTAATGGTAGTTTTTTTGGTCGTCTGTGCCGTGGGGGTTTCTTGGGCGCACCCTCCGAGCTCGATCGAGATTACGTATGACCCGCAGGAAAAGGTAGTGACTGCGGTGATCACCCATCCTGTCCAAAATCCTGCCACGCATTATATCAATAAAGTGGATATCGGATTAAACGGGCAGGAGGTCATTGCGCATTCATTGGGCCGGCAGGATAATGATATGACCCAAACCGTAAGCTACAAGATCCCTGATGCTATGCCGGGTGATACGCTCAGTGTGGAAGGATATTGTAATATTAACGGAAAGAGGGAAGTGAAAGTCTTCGTCCAATGAGAGAAAAGTTTATGCTCGGTATTTTAAGAGTAAGTCTGGGGATAGTGTTTCTGGCATTCGGTATAGGGAAATTCCAGAATGATTATTGGGCGCGTACGATGGAGAGTATGCCGTTTGTTCAGAAGTTCCCTTGGTCTGCGCATTATTCGGTACTGGGAGTAGGGGTGCTGGAAGTCCTTACGGCAACTTCTTTGATTATTGGATTCTTCTGGCGCTATGCGGCTTTTATGGCCGCCACGATGCTTCTAGGTATTCTTATTTTGGTGCAGTTCCAGGAAGTCCGCGATATCGCGCTTTTGGGAATGGCATTGTACTTGGCGTTATATAAGAAAGAGAAGTAAGTGTTTTAGGGAGGCAGTATGGATGATGCAGCGAATAATATACAAAACATAGTTTTAGATGAGAACCCGAATGTAAAGAGTAACGATCGCCTTCCTATTCAGGCCCCTATTAAGGTGCTGCGGTATAAGACGATCAAAAAGAATTCCTCTCTTGGGTGGTGGTCGGCAATCGTTTTGGTAGAAGACCATGATAAGAAGATGGTCTGTTTCTACCGCTGGCGCAAGAAAGGAAACGAATGGAAGCGCGATAAGAAGCTTCCCTTTCATTCGCGCGCTGAGTGGCACGCGGTGAAAGATGCGGTAGAATCCTTTATGGATCAAGTTGCATGATTGAGACGATATGGCTATGAGGGTATTTATCGCGTTTAGTGAAAGTGATATGGAAGAGGTAAAGAAGGCAATTCAGGAATTGGCGCATTCAGGATCTGAATTTGATTTCTATGAAGGCCCATTCCCCCGGGAGTTTGAGCTTGCGCAGGCAGAACAGGCGCGCCGCACTATTGGAGAAAAGATAGTGCAAAGCAGTATCACGGTTTGCTTGATCGGAGAGGAGACGCATCGAAGTCCGTGGGTTGCGGCTATGTTACAGAAAACTCTTCATAAGGGCAATCCCATTATTGCGATGGCCCTTCGTAAGGTAGAGCGTGCGGTTTTGCCCGAAATCATACATCAGGAGAATCTGCGGTTTTATCCGTGGAACCCTAAAAAACTCCTACAGCTTCTTGAGGAAAAACGGCCATCCCACCGCAGTTGATACGCTCTTTTAGAAAAAGGAGGCAGATATGGAATGGATGAAATTGTTGCAATCGACCCTTATGCTCTTTGCGGTGGTAAATCCTCTAAGCAGTATCCCTATTTTCTTGCAGCTTACCCATGGAATGTCACCGAAGGTCAGGCACCAGGCTTTTAAGACCGCCGTGGTTACTTCTGCGCTTATTCTTTTTCTTTTTATTCTTGCCGGGAAATGGATTCTTATCTATTTCTTCCAGATCGAATTAGCTGACCTGATGGCTGCGGGAGGACTATTGCTTTTGATTATCGCTATCGACCATTTGATCTTTGGCGCGTTAGTGAAAGGGGTTATGTCTTCAGAGAAGCATAATGGTAATCGTCTTGGTGCGGTTCCGATTGCCTGTCCTATGCTTGCCGGCCCCGGTGCGATGATGACGGTGTTTGTTATCTATTCTAAACAAGGATTTCTTATTGCGGCAAGTTCGATAGTTGCGGTAATCGGGATTACCTGGGTTTTACTCCATTTTATCGATTCGATCTATCGTTTCTTAGGGGAAGTGGTGTGTTTGGTGCTTTCTAAGATCTTATGTCTTTTCTTGGCGGCTATCGGGATACGACTTTTAATGCAGGGGTTGTCTTTTTATTTCAAATAGGAGCATATCATTATCCCAAAGGAGTATTCTAATGAACGCACTTGACGGATTGGCCATAAGTATTGTGGGAATCTTTGCATTTGTTGGATTCTTTCGGGGAATCGGAAAAGAGCTTTTGGGAATCGCAGGTTTGGTGGTTAGTTCTGTAGCCGCGTATATTTTCTATAGAAGCGGGATGGGCTTGCTTATGATTACCGCGGTCTTTGTCATCAGCAATATCGTGTTGAGCCTGGTATTAAAGATATGGCAAAAGATGAGGCGAAGGGATGATGAGGGGATTTCTTTTCCCGCGCGCATAGCGGGAGCAGCG
>JAHISH010000149.1 GCA_018818365.1 Candidatus Omnitrophota bacterium
ATTACAGAATCCCCTCTACTACGGCGTCTTCCGCTACAAGGGCGAGATGTACGAAGGCACACATGAACCGATAATCACAAAGAAACTTTTTGATAAGTGCCAAGAGGTAATGCGCCTGCGCGGCAAGCACAAGGAAAAACAAAGTAAGCTTTTTGTTTTTAAGGGGCTGATGCGTTGCGGCGAGTGCGGAAGATCAATTACAGCAGAAGTCCAAAAGGGGCATACTTATTACCATTGCACCAAAAGGTTAGTACGTTGCTCCCAAAAGTATATCCGCGAGGAAGAGCTTGCCGCGCAGGTCAAGGCTATCATTCAAAAAGTTTCTTTGTCTGATGATTGGACAGAGAAAATTTTGAATGAGCTTACCAAGGACAAAAATGAGGCTGTCCAATCATCAGGCCTCCCGCAGCAAAATCTGGACTCTAAGATTAAGGAAATTGACGATAAGATAAGCAGACTAATAGATATGTACTTAATGGGATCTTTAACGCTTGAGGAATATCAAGCTAAGAAGGAAAGCTTTATCGGTGAAAAGAAGAAATTACAGGAATCTGCTAAGGATTTTGCTGCGGTAGGCTCTAATCGGTTCGAACCGGCAAAAGAATTCGTAACTTCTTTGAATAGAGCCCGTTGCGCAATTGAAGAGGGAAATTTAGAATCCCAGAAAGAATTTCTGGAAAAGATTGGTTCGAACTTTATTTTAAAAGAGCGCCGCCTCGTTTTCTCGTCGGAAGCCCCCTATAGGGGGCTTCTTCAGAGAGCTCCATTTCCAACATGGCGGAGAGGCAGGGATTCGAACCCTGGGACCTTGCGGTCACACGCTCTCCAAGCGCGCGCGATCGACCACTCTGCCACCTCTCCAAATCTATGATACTAATAGATCAAAACTTGTAAAATTTTCTTTGTCGTAACTTAAACTTGGGCACTCCGCTCACTACGCCCCTTGTCGGGGCGTTTTACGCTCGCTTGAGTGCCGCTGAAATTTCCCTTATCGGGAAATTTCAGCGGAGAGTGGAGGATTTGAACCTCCGATCGTCTTACGACGATAACGGTTTTCGAGACCGCCGCGATCGACCACTCTGCCAACTCTCCAAAATGTTAAACGGTTTTTCCTGCCTCTTAACGTACATTAAAATCTTTATCTAGAAAATTCTCCCCACCATTCCTTAAAGCAAATATTATACCACAAAATCGAGAAAAAGACACTTTCCTAAAACAAATCGAAAAACGCCTCTCTCCCTCTCCTATCCCCCTATTTGAACCAATTTTGAGTCTTCACGCAGATTCTCACTAACATCAACATTACCGGAACCTCTATTAAGACGCCGACCACCGTAGCCAAAGAGGCCCCGGAAGATAACCCAAAAAGAATTGTCGAGGTGGCAATCGCGACCTCAAAATGGTTGCTCGCCCCGATTAATGCCGAAGGAGCTGCATCTCTATAAGGTAATTTCAGCCATTTAGCTAATCCGTATGTTATCGCAAAAATAAGGCAGGTTTGAATAAAAAGCGGGATCGCGATCAGAAGAATTAGCTGCGGCTGCTTGATAATCAGCTCCCCCTTAAACGAAAACAATAACACAAGGGTCAGCAATAACGCCCCTATTGAAACCGGGGTCAAATAGTACAGGAATCTTCCCTCAAACCATTTAAATCCCTTCTTCGCGATCAACCATTTTCGCGAATAATACCCTAGGAATAACGGCAGCCCGACATAAATCACTACTGACAACACGATCGTCTGCCAGGGAATAGGCATTTTATTCACGCCCAAAAGCCATCCTCCCAGAGGAGCATAAAGAAACAGCATCGTCAGCGAATTAATCGCAACCATTACCAGCGTATGTCCGTCGTTTCCGCGGGATAAGTGTCCCCAAATTAAAACCATTGCCGTGCAAGGAGCTATTCCCAACAAAATGCATCCTGCGATATACGATCGAAACAACTCCACCTGCGCCCCGCCCTTAACGATCTCCACCCCCGGCAGCCACCCCTTGAATAAAACACCAAGGAATAGTGTGGCAATACCAAGCATGGTAAAGGGCTTTATGCACCAATTCACCACCAACGTGAGAATGACCGGTTTAGGGGTTTTCCCGGCCTTAATGACTTCGGCAAAATCGATCTTAACCATAATAGGATACATCATAAAGAAAAGGCATACCGCGATAGGGATAGATACTTGATATATCGAGAATCGATCAAGCGTAATAGCCACCTGAGGGAATAGTTTACCAAGCGTTATCCCAAGCCCGATACAGAGAATAACCCATCCGGTCAAATATTTCTCAAAGAAACTTAATCGACGTTCTTCGTGAATACTATTCTCCATCCATACGCTCCTTAAAATAATTTAAAGATATAAATCCCTGCGTAATACAGCCCTACTAAAATGAAAATGATTCCTGTAAACCTGCGGGTATAATATTCAAGCTTCGCAATCCAACGAAACCAGCGGTTCAATGAAGAAACCCCGAGCGCGATCGCCACCGCAAATACAAGCACCGGAAGCCCTGTTCCCACTCCATACACAAACGGCAGCAGAATCCCGGTTTTACTATTAAGCGCTAACGGTATCACGCTCCCAAAGAATAACGCCGCTGAAACCGGACAGAACGCCAAAGCGAAGATAAACCCTAGGAGAAAAGCCCCCCAAGCACCCGATTCCACAAGTTTGTTATGATGTTTTTCGGAAAGCGCAATACCGGGCAAACGTAGAGTAATTACTTCCAGCAGAATAAGCCCTGAGACGATTAAAAAAGGCCCTAACGCTCTACTCATATACTTCTGCAAAAACTGCGCAACCTGTGGCACGCTTAAAAGAGAACTGATAATAATCCATCCCAGCACCGCATAAGCGAGCATTCTTCCCAGCGTATAGGCAAGCCCTGAAATAAAAACAAGCGCCGGGCGAACTATTCTTTTTGAAAGAAAGGACACCGCGGCGATATTAGTAGCTAGGGGACACGGACTAATAGAGGTCAATATCCCCAGCCACAACGCCGAGCCCACGACAAGAAATAATTCCATCATTGGGCTTCTCCTAGAAACGTGCCGATCTCTTCAGTGACATACGAGATGAATTTCTGCTTATTGCCCGCGTATTCCCAGATCTTATCAAGATTCTTTGATCTTATTTCCCTGCCTTCTTGCACATATGACAAAATAAGCGACTTGGTATAAAGCTCATACTCACTCACAAAATGCTCATTACCCCGATCTTCCACATTAACCGCCTTAAACTCAAGCGTTCCCGAAGCAAGCGCGTCTTTGAAATTCGTTTCGATGGCTTCTTTGGAATACGACTCCATCATCGTGCACGTAGGACAACGGAATGCCCCGTGAAAATAATACGCGATAACTTTATCATTCGATACCTTTTGCGCGAACCCCGAGACGCCGGCGCTCATTATCACAATAGCCGCCAGAAATGCAGCGCCCCTATACGAAAGTTTCCTCAATTCCTTCATTTTTTGCTCCTGCCCCCCACCGTGCAGCAGCCACCTTCAATCCGGATGGCTTTAATATTCACTAACCCGTCGGCGATTTTTCTCTGGGCAGAGGTTAAAATCCGGGAGAAGGTGGGCCGGGAAATCTTCA
>JAHISH010000150.1 GCA_018818365.1 Candidatus Omnitrophota bacterium
CGCAGAAAGAAATTGAAACCTATAATCATAAGCGGGAGCATGACCACCGCATGGCCCGCGAAAAGCCCGATTACAAAACAAAGAACCGCAGGCACCCACGATGCGGATGACTCTTGCCATCTAAGAAATAGGACAAAGGTGACGATAAAGAATAGCCCGGAAAAGGCATAATGCCCTCCTGAAATCCAGCTGACCGCTTCGGTATGGATTGGATGCACGGCAAAGATAAAAGCACTAAGGAACGCCAGCGCACGATCATCAAAGATGCGGTGCGTAAGCATAAAAAGAGAGATAACGCACAAAAGATGCACGCACACATTCAAGAAATGGTACCAGAAAGGATTAGCGCCTGCCAAAGCCCATATGATGACTCGGGTACTATCCCAGAGCACGCCGAGATGGATACGAAAAGAATGCGTAAAATATGATTGAAGATTGTGAATACGATGATTCGTAAGAATCGCCGCCTGGTCATCGATCAAAAAGTCGCCCTGCAGGCTATTAGCGTAGACTGCAACACTCGTCAGGACAAGAATAAAAAGTAGAGTGAGTTTTTGAAGTTGCATAAGAGTAAAGTAAAACGGCTGGCCTTTTCGCTCAGCCAGCCGTTACGTAAAACTATGGTGCTATTAGGAAATCACCTGGATCTTGCGTTAATACCCTGAACCTTGCGTCTCTGCGGCAGAGCTCCAGATCCTTCCGGTGTTGACATCGTAAATCCATCCGGCAGCCGCATTCGCCGCTTCTACCGTCCCGGAAACAACCGCATTACTATTTGTATAAGGATTTAACGGAATACTAAATTGCATTACGCCGCCAGGGGCAGACGCCAACTGCGCCAGCGTAGGATACGTGGCGCTTCCTTGTGAAGCGGTCTTGGCATACCAGATAGCGACTCCGCTACGTAAGCCTCCTAAAGAGCCTTTTACTGCGGAACGCTTAGCATCTTCCTGAAGATTATAGAAAGTAGGTATTGCCACTGCCGCCAAGATCCCTAAGATCACAATAACCATCACTAGTTCAATTAACGTAAAAGCGCTCTGCGTAGACCTTCTCAATCTCTCACCACCTTTCATATCCGAGGACCTCTGAATAAATCAAACCCTTTTGCGGATCATACCGGTATGGATGCATAAAAGGATCCAATAACTGCCCTGCCGCATTGATCCGATTGAATTCTAAAAACCTCTCGTAAAAGATTTTACCGTCAGAACTTCTCTTTGTCAATGATTTATTCATCAATTCCGGAAGGCGCACAGGAAGTTCCCCATAGATAAGCTGATAATGTTCAAGACTCATGCGGATATTCATTAATTCCTGTTGGAGCGCTTTCTCCCGTGCGACTTTCAAGGCAATATACGCGTATCCGGAGAAAGTAACCACAAGGGTTCCTACAATGATAAGAGCCAAGACCAATTCAACAAGGCTAAACGCCTTCTTTCTACGATGCGCCACTCTGCCTTACGCTCCCTGATGAGGCATTAGTTGGTGCGGAATATCCGGATCAGATTCCACATAGGCAAAAATATGGCCAATGCCAAGACCAATACCATCGCTGCCAAGATAAAGATCAGGATGGGCTCAATGTACGTGGTCAGATTCTTAATCAAATACCCTGTCTCGCGGTCGTAGTAATCGGCAACACCCAGCAACAATTCATCGATATGTCCGGTCTGCTCACCGGCTGCGACCATCTGGATAACCGCAGCCGGGAATAATCCGCTGACCTTCATCGGCTCTGAAATCCCTTTGCCTTGGCTGACACTCTCTTTAATATGCACTAGTGCCCGGGAAATAACCACATTATCCGCGGATTGGGCAGCTAAATCAAGGACCTCTAAGATCGAAACTCCGCTCTTCATCAAGATTCCCGTCACCCGCGCAAAACGCGACATAACCAACATCGAGACTAACGATCCGAATACCGGAACTTTAAGGGTATAATAATCAAAGAGCGGTCTTCCTCTTCTGGAACGGATAAAGTATACGAATGCCATTACCGCAACACTTCCCCCTCCCAGATACAGATACCAATAGCGGCGCAACCCCATGCTCAAGCCAATAAGGATTCGAGTGGGAAGCGGCAGAAGCGCGTGAAACTGCCCATAGAGCAAGGCAAACCGCGGGATCACAAAGGTAACGACGATCACAAACCCGATACACAGAGTCACAAAGGCCAAAAGAGGATACTGCAATGCGGAACGCACCTGCGCACGCGTATCGATTTCCCGTTCGATAATCTCAGTCAACCTCTCTAAGATTCCTACAAAGGTGCCGCTGGTCTCGGCGGCCTTGACCATCCCCACATATACCTGATTAAAGATCCCCGGGTATTTCTTAATACTTGCGGAAAAACTCGATCCCTCCCGGATACAACCGGAAATCTCCAAGAGTACCTTTTTAAAATAGCTGTTCCGTACCTGCTGTGTAATCGCCTCAAGGCTAGTCAGAAGAGGAAGCCCTGCTTTCTGCAAAGAGTAGAGCTGACGGGTAAACGCATTTAATTCGTTTAACCCCACCTTCTTGTGTAATCTCAGGGAAATCTTCTCTGATATCTGCTCATGCGATTCCTGGACGACAATAGGCACATACCCCATCTCCTGCAGCCTCTGCGCTGCCTCTTCTGCCGAAGAGGCAGTGGTCGTGCCGTGTACCTGACGGGAGAATTTATCGCGGGCTTTATATTTGAATATCGCCACTTCTATACTTCCTCCGTTACTCGCAAGAGTTCTTCAATCGTGGTAAGGCCGTTTTTAACCTTCTCCATCCCATCATCGTAAAGCGTACGCATACCTTCTTCTATTGCCTTAGTACGTATCTGTAACGCAGTACTCTTGGATGCGACCATATGCTTGGTTTCATTGGCCATCACTAACACCTCAAATATCCCGATACGCCCTGAAAACCCGGTATTCTTACAATAGGCACACCCGCGGCCGCGATAGAGTACCGTATTTGCAGGTAACGAGAGATCATTCACCATCTCCGCAGTCACCGTATAACTTTCTTTACACTTCGGGCAAATAAGGCGCACGAGGCGCTGCGCGAGGATACCGATGACGGAACTGGAGATCAAAAACGGCTCTATCTCCATGTCGATCAAACGGGTCAAGGCGGTTGCCGCATCATTGGTATGCAAGGTAGAGAAGACTAAGTGCCCGGTAAGTGACGCCTGGATGGAGATCTCCGCGGTCTCCTTATCACGGATCTCTCCTACCATGATCACATCGGGGTCCTGGCGCAGGATACTTCGCAGCCCGTTGGCAAAACTTAGACCCGCTAAAGGATTGACTTGTGTCTGGCGCACCATGGGGATCTGGTATTCGACGGGGTCTTCAATGGTGATGATATTCTTCTCTACCGAGTTTATTGTCCCCAAAGCAGCATACAGAGTAGTTGTTTTCCCCGCGCCGGTGGGGCCGGTAACCAAGATGATGCCATTGGGGTGTTTGAGAAGGCGCTCAAAAATTTTAAGGTTCTTCTCCCCAAGGCCTAAATCCTTTAAACCCAAAAGCGCCGTGCTCTTATCAAGAAGCCGCATCACAATATTCTCTCCGTGAGTCGTAGGAAACGACGAAACCCTTATATCCAGACTCCTATTCTCCATCTTAAGCTGTATGCGCCCATCTTGAGGCTGGCGGGTCTGGGCAATATCCATCTTCGCCATAACCTTAATACGGGAAGAGACTGCGCTCTGCAGATGCTTAGGAATATTCTGGATCTGGTGCAATATCCCGTCAATGCGGTAACGGATACGCACATCTTCCTCTTCTGGCTCAACGTGTATATCAGAAGCCTTGTCTTTTACTGCCTGTACCACGATCAGGTTGACTAACTTTATAACCGGAGCCTCCTCGGCAATCCCCGCCAAAGCCTCTCGGGAATCGCCGGCTACCTGAATCTTCTCTGGCGCTAAATCCTTAATCAGCTCCTCTGCGGTCCCCATTGAATTATAATATTGGTCAATGGCCTGCTGGATCATCTCTGTTGTTGAAAGCACCGGTTCAATCCGCAAAATATTGCTTTTGATCCGTATCTCGTCAATAGCCATGATATCCTGCGGATCAACCATCGCTACCGTCAGACTATCGGCGATCTTAAATAAAGGGACCGCCTTATATTTCTTTGCCGTAGACTCAGGCACCAGCTTAATTACCTCCGGGTCGACTAAATAATCCGAGAGGTCCATAAAAGGTACCCCTAAGAAATTTGCCACCGCCATGGCGATATCCTTCGCAGAGATGAAACCCAGTTTTTCCAAGGCCTTTTCCGTAGGGATACCCGCTCGTGCCGCTTCTTGGCGCGCACGCGTAAGCTGCTCAGCGGTAATAATACCTTTCTCTAATAAAAGCTCTACATTCTCTTTTTTTGCCATGACTTCTACACACCCTTCTTTACCTTCTTTGTATTATTATTTGATCAGCTGTTTAATCTTATCCAAGAGTACCTGCGGCTCAAAAGGCTTGATCAGGTAATCATCCGCACCCACCTCTTCCCCTAATTTTTTATCGGACTCCTGCGCCCGGGCAGTAAACATCAGAATTGGGATCTGTTTATATTTCTCATCGAATTTAAGCATCCGGCAGACGCGGTAGCCGTCGATTTTCGGGAGCATCAGATCCAAGATAATCAGATCGGGCTTCTCGGCGCGCGCCTTCTCCAGGCCTTCGTTCCCGTCGTAAGCGGTAAGCACCTGGAAATCATTGGCCTCAAGGCGAAGCTTCACCATTTCGACTAAATCAAACTCATCGTCAACCACAAGAATTCGTTTTGCAGGCATTTAGGTATCTCCTTCTGGTTCGGCCGATCTGTAATTATCGGAAATCTTTAGCATATTCGTAATATTCTCTATCTCTTTCTTCAGATCCCCGGTCTTGACAATAAACCCGCTTGCGCCCAATTCTTTTGCCTGTAGAAAACGCTTCTCATCGGAAAATGCGGTAAGCATAAATACAGGGATACTCTTATTCTTCTTGCGTATACGCCGTAAGACCTCTAAACCGTCGATCCCCGGCATCAAGATATCCAGCAATACCGCATCCGGCGGATGGTTCTCCACATAGACGAGCCCTTCCTCCCCGGTGGAAGCCGTTTTCGTCTCATACCCGTTGGCCTCCAGGCGAATCTTAATCAATTCCACAAACTGCGGCTCATCGTCTACAATCAGTACCTTCTTCATACGGGCCTCCTTGCCTTGGTCAATAACTCGTCGGTCGTCATTGCGTCGTCGGGAAAAACCGCATTCCCCGCATAAACCCCTACTCCTTCAGGAAGCTTTTGTTGAGAAATAAATTCTTCTAACGTCTTCGCCAATCGGCGGCTAATGCCTACGGCAGACTCTTTATCGCAACCGGGAAGGAGTACTGCAATCCCAGTATGGTCATCAAATACGATATCCCCGCTACGGCGTAGACCCTCTGCCACCACCTCTTTGGCCTCCTGCAAAAGCACGCGCAATCGTTCCTGGGGGATAGAAGAGAACTCCCGTAACGAGAAGATAATAAGCGAAAGCGTGATATCTTGTTTCTTTGCCTCGGCGATCGAGCTCTCCACACTCTCCTTGAATGCCTCTTCCAAGGTATAGTGGGGCAATAGAAAGGTAAACTCTGAACCTTTTCCTAAGATACTCTCCCCCCGGATCTCCCCCTTATGCATCTGGACGATCGCCTGGGCGATTGAAAGGCCAAGCCCGGTGCCTTTTTCTCCGGGTCCGGCGACCCTATCAAACTGTTGGAACTTCTGGAATAATTTTGGCATATCTACCTCAGAGATCCCCGGACCGGTATCAATAATACGGCACTCGATCTGGGTATCCGTATCCCGTACAGAGACCTCAACAGTACCCTGCTTGATGAACTTAACCGCGTTACCGATAAGATTGGTCAGTACCTGGCTGATACGGTCAGGATCAACATACGCAGTAACCTGTGGAGCCGCCGAGGAACAATTCAAAACAATCCCTTTTGCGCGGGCCAATGCTTCAAAAGAATTCACCACCCCACAGAGTACTGCGGAGAAATCCACAAATTGTTTCTTTAATACTACTCTTCCTGCTTCGATCTTGGAGATATCCAAGAGTTCATTGATCAGGCGCGCCAGGCGGTCGATATTGTCTTTGGCGGTGTTGAGAATCTGATTCTGTTTGGCATTAAGTTCTCCGGGGATCCTATCCAGCACCAACGCAATCCCTTCTTTGGTAATTGAAAGCGGGGTGCGCAACTCATGGGAGACAGTCGAGACGAACTCTGATTTAAGCTGATCGAGCCTCTGAAGCTCCCGATTCTTCTTCTCCAAATCCTCCTTTGCCAAGGCAAGCTTCTCTTCTGCCTCCTTACGCAAGGTAATATCCTCTGCAACCTTAATGTAATGGGTAACCACTCCATCAGGAGAACGGATCGTAGAAATTGACGCGGCTTCCCAGAAAAAAGAACCATTCTTTCTCTTATTATGGAACTGGCCCCTCCACTCTCTTCCGAGAGAAATCTCCTGCCACATCTGACGGTATACTTCAAAAGGCAGATCCCCCGATTTTAAGATCCTCGGATTCTTTCCTTTGACCTCTTCAAGGGAAAAGCCGGTCACCTGAGTAAACTTTGGGTTGATATATTCGATCTTGCCGTGGGGGTCAGTAATCATCACCACTGCAGGGCTCTGCTCTACTGCCTGTGTCAGATTGCGCAATTGCCGCGTCTGCTCCTCTACCAGCCGCTTAATCTGTATATCCCTTCTTAAGAGACTATAAAGGAAGATAACAAGAAAACAAGTGATGAGAATCCCGGTAATAAGAATAACTCTAGATTGCCAGAGACGGTGGCCGGAAAAAAAAGACCTGGTCGGCAAGAACAATAAGCCCCACTCCTGCATTCCCAGAGATACTATCCTGGAAAAATGAATTCCGCGTGTAATTTTTTTCATAGCCTCTTCGGAGAATTCAGCAGAGAAGGCGTTGCCACTTTTGCCTTCGAATTCCTTGGAGCCATAAAACCACAATAGATCCCTATTCTGAGGCCCCAGGTCATAGAGATAAAGAATAATACCGCTGTAATCTAAGGGGCGCAGGCAGCTTTCTACCGTCCTTCCAATCCAGAATAATACCGAGACATACCCTCGAAGATACTGACGGCGATCTTCAATAGTAGGATTATCTTGAATTTCGTCGCCGTATACCGGAAAGAAGAGACGGCAGCCATAATCATCACTCCGACCCCTAAGAAGCTTAATACGCTCACTCATCACCACTTCCCCGCTGTCACGCGCTATGTCCATGGCAGAACGGCGGATACTATTATGCGAAATATCAAGTCCTAAGAAAAAGCTGTTTTCTTCCAGGGGCTCCACAAACTCGGTAAAGAAGTACTCATCGGCTGGCTTTAGAAGATTCCTTTGACCTTCTTCGTCCATCTCTTCAAGACGGATATCGCCGAATCCGTCTTTTTGTAAACGCTCCGCAAAATCCTCTATGCCGGAACTTGCCACGCGAGGCATCCAGCTGACCGCCACTATATTGGGATTTTGCCGCAACATCACCCGGGTAAAGATCTTAAACTCTTCCCGCGACACCTCTGTACTGGCATTAAAGAAACTGCCTATGGCCCGCAGGACATTGAAGTTCTGGACTAAGGCATCTTCTATAATCTCTCCGTGGCCTCGCGCACTCGCGGTAAATTCTTCCTGCCGGCGTTGCCACTCTGCAGTACGGAACAAGAAGAATGCGACACTCGAGAGAGATATCCCCAGCAAAAAGATTATGAGAAGCGGAAGATAAGGATGGAAATTCGTCTTTTTCATTTGCGTGAAGGAAATAACCTTATTTTTTCTTATTCTAACATAATCAGGAGGTTATGCAATATCTAAATGAATGATTATATTGACTTCTTGCGCCTTAGGTTGTAGGATAAAGTATAAAGAGACACCTTGGAGAGAATGAAGAAAAAGACTGCGCAAAAAAAACACCTCACTCATACACCCCCCCCCTCGTATGCCTCCCTGCTTAAACTCTTTGCTGACTTCATGGATAATGTGCCTGATGTAATCTACTTCAAGGACCGCAAAGGCAGATTGCTCTTTGTTAATCATGCGCATGCCAAAGGCCTGGGATTGAAACCAAGCCAAGTAGTGGGAAAATCTGATTTTGACTTTTTCCCTAAGAAAAAAGCCCTCAAGATGGCCAAGGATGACGCCCATGTACTCTCAACCGGCAAACCGATCATCGATAAGATCGAACGCGCAACACGTGCTGACGGCATCGATAATTATTCCAGCACCACCAAAATACCCCGTTTTGACGATAAGGGCCGCGTCATTGGGTTAATGGGAATCACCCGAGACATCACCCACCGTATGCAGATTAAGAGACTCCAGGAAGAAAAAGACCAGATCGAACGTAAGCTCAAAGCACTTGAAGACTTAAGCAAGATGAAATCGGAATTTGTCTCCATCGTTTCCCATGAATTACGCACTCCCCTGGCGATTATCAAGGAAGCGACGATGTTAATATCCGACGGAATAGCCGGATCCGTCAACGAGAAACAAAAGAATCTTTTGGCCAAGGCACAGGAGAATATCGAACGCCTGCGCCGTATAATCGAAGATCTGCTTGACGTCTCTAGAATCGAAAAAGGAACGATGAAACTACGTTATTCGCTGGTCAATCTTAACGAATTAATAAAAGATTCTTCGGAGTTCTTCAAGAAAAGATCTGAAGAACGTTTCATTGACTTAAGCTGCCACCTCCCCCGCGAACAGCTCAATATCTTTATCGACGCCGAGAAAATCGTCCAGGTCCTCTCCAACCTACTGAATAATGCCCTGAAGTTCTCTGAAGAAAACGGAAAGATAAAAATCGAAGTGCAGATATTGGAGAACAAAATACGCATCGGCATCATTGATACCGGCATAGGAATCGCAGAACGAGACATCTCTCGTCTCTTTAATAAATTCGTGCAGGTCACCAAGAAAATAGGGATACAGCGTCAAGGCCTGGGATTAGGATTAGCGATCGCCAGGGACCTGGTTGAGAAACACGGCGGAGAAATCTGGGTAGAATCAAAACTGGGGGTAGGGACTAAATTCTACTTTACCCTTCCGCGTCTTTACACGACCCGCCTCTTGGATACGAAAGTACGTGAAAGGATAAATTTTTACTTAGACAAGAATATGCCGCTATACCTGATCAATATCTCAATCATTAACTTCGAAGATTTCAGGGATCGCACTACTATTACTCTCGCAAAAGACCTGCGAGAGCTGATCCAACAATCCTGCTTTAATTTTAACCAACAAGAAAAAA